>DAIDKO010000031.1 GCA_027450005.1 Rhodanobacter sp.
AACGGAACCGCGGGCGCCGCGGCCACGACGGCAGCAGCCAAACTTCCTCCGCGTTGTGCATCGTCACCCCGAGCGCAAACAGCCAGCCTAGCAGCGACAGCGGCATGGATGGGCTAGGCCCGATGGTAGGGATGGCCCGCCACGATGGTCGTGGCGCGATACAGCTGCTCGGCCAGCACCAGCCGCACCAGCATGTGCGGCAAGGTCAGCGGACCCAACGACCAGCGCTGGTCGGCGCGCGCGAGCACTTCCGGCGCATGACCGTCGGGGCCGCCGATCAGGAAGGCCCGGTCGCGCCCGGCCATCCGCCACGACGCCAGTTGCACGGCCAGTTCCTCGCTGGACCAAGTCTTGCCGCGGCCATCCAGCGCCACCACGTGGCAGTCACGCGACAACGTGGCGAGGATCGCCGCGCCCTCGTCATGCATCGCCTTCGCATCGTCGCGACCCTTGCCGCGCGCACCGGGCTTCAGCTCGACCAGTTCCAGCGGCAACTCGTGCGACAGGCGCTTGCGGTATTCGGCGAAACCTTCCGCCACCCATACCGGCATGCGCTCGCCAACAGCGATGATGCGCACGCGCATGCCTGTGCGTCAGCCGGCTTGCGCGGTGCCGACATCCTGCTCGCGGTCGCCTACCGTCCACAGCCGCTCCAGGCCATAGAACTCGCGGATACGTGGCAACATCACGTGCACGATCACGTCGCCAAGGTCAACCAGCACCCACTCGGCTTCCTGCTCGCCTTCCACGCCCAGCGGCATCACGCCGGCCTTCTTGGCGAACTTCACCACTTCGTCGGCGATTGATTTGACGTGGCGCGCGGAGGTGCCGGAGGCAATCACCAGCAGATCAGCGATGGAAGTCTTGCCGCGCACGTCGATCTCGCGAACGTCCTTGGCCTTCAGTTCTTCCAGCGCGGCGATGACAGTCTTGCGCAGTTCGGCCGTGGAGTCGGCCTTGATCTTGCGGTTGGTGCTCAAGAGGGAGTGCCTCGGTGCGGTATCGCGCGCCGGTGCGGCGCGGCGGCAGTATAACGCCGGCCACCCGCGACGCCGTCAATGCGGTGCGACGGCGCGGCGCGCCAGTCGGTATTCGTGCATCAGCCGCGCCACCAGCTCGGCGGCGGGTTGCGGGCGCGCCCGTGCGGCAGCTTGCCCGCACCACTCGGAAACCAGGTCGGCGCGACCGGCAGCCGCTGCGGCACGCCGCAGCGGCGCGGTGAGCGCATTGAGCACGGGATAAACGGGCAGCTCGTCGGCGCTTCCCTCCAGCGCCTCGACATAGCGGTTGCGCAGCCCGCGCGCCGCGCGGCCCGAGAAGCTGCGGATGGTGGCGACGCGATGGTCTTCCGCATCGAGGAGGTCGCGCTTCCATGCTTCCGCCGCCGCGGATTCGGGGCAGGCGAGAAAAGCCGTGCCGAGCTGGCTGGCCGCCGCGCCGAGTACTTCGGCGGCGAGCATGCCGGCGCCGTCCATGATGCCGCCCGCGGCGATCACCGGCACGCCGTCGCAGGCCGCCACGGCCAACGGAATCAGCGCGAACAAGCCGACCAGCGGCGTCTCGCCCGCATGCAGGAAGCCGCCGCGATGGCCGCCCGCCTCGGCACCCTGCACGCACACTGCATCCGCACCGCGCTCCGCCCAGGCGCGCGCTTCCGCCGCCGTGGTTGCGGTGCCGATCACGCGGATGTCGCAGCGCTTCAGCTCCTGCATCTGCGCGGACGTGAGCAGGTCAAACGCAAAGCTGGCCACCGCGGGACGCGCCTCGCACAGCGCCGCGAACTGATCGGAGAAGCGCGGCGCCCAGCGCGCCGGCAACGTGGTGCGCGCATCCAGGCCTTCGCGTTCCATCAGCGCATCCAGCCGCTCTCGGGCGCGGGCGACGGCGGCCATGTCCGGCGCAGCCTCGTCGGGCAACACGAACAGGTTGAGCGCGAAGGGGCGGCCGGTAAGTGCGCGGGTTTGCGCGGCTTGCTCGAGGATCGCCTGCGGCTCGGCATAGCCCACGCCCAGCGAGCCCAGCCCACCCGCCTCCGCAACGGCGGCGGCCATCTGCGGCGTGCTAGCACCCGCCATCGGCGCCTGGATCAACGGATGCTCGATGCTCAGTTGCTGTGCGAGGGAAACCATGCGCGTCGCCTGCCGCGGAAACCCGCGCGATTATCCGCCTTCGCAGCGGCATGCGGCGCGCTGCCTTCCCTCATCCCGGCACGGCGGAGGGTTACCTCGACAGCAGCCGCCCGCCCATCGCCGAATTCGCCGCCACCACCACGCCCACCGCCAGCGCATGGGTGAACAGGTCGGTCGCGGCCGCGTCGTAGGCGTGGCAGATCTCCAGCAGGCTGGCCGATGCGGCTGCGCTGGCCAGGCCCACCAGCATCGCGGTCAGCAGGGGGCGCAGCGGGCAGGCACGGCGCACCAGCCACACCAGCAGCGCCGACAACGGGATCGAGAAGGCCACGATGAAGACGAAGCAGTCGGCGGACTGGTGCAGCGTGGCGATGCTAGTGCCCGGGGCCAGCCAGGTGCGCAGGCAGCCCAGTCCGCTGGCGCCGATCCACAGCAGCGCGGGCGGCAGCGGCAACCAGCCCCAGGCGCGCGACCGCCCCGGCACGGCCAACGTGAACGCGGCCCAGGCCGCCGTCACCGCGGTGAGCACGGCGCCCAGCGCGGCCCAGGCGAGATCCGGCGCGCCGGCCCAGCGGCGCAGCATGGGCTGGTCGCCGTAATGTGCAAATAGCAGCATGGCGATCGCCACCACTAGCGCGAGCCAGCCCAGCGTGCGTCGCCACGGCGGCAGCAGGCGCCGCACCGGCACCAGCTCGGCGCTGAGCGCGGCAATCAGGCTGTCGTTGGAGCGCGGCTCGGCCATTACTCAGTCTTCCCCGTGCAGGTGACCGCGCAAGGCCTTCAAGGCGCGGTGCAGGTTCACTTTCAGCGCGCCGGTGTTGCGGCCGGTATGCGCGGCGGCCTCGGCCAGCGATTGCTCGCGCAGGCCGAGTTGCTCCACCGCTTCGCGCTGGCCGGGCGGCAGTTGCGCGATGGCCTCGCGCAGGCGCCGTGCCTGCTGGCGGCGCTCGGCATCCACGCTCGCGTCGTCGCGATCGGGGTGCTGGTCCAAAGCGATCTCGTCGTGCAGTTCGCGCCGGTCGCGCCGGCCATGGCTGCGCAGCACATCGATGGCCCGGCGCCCGGCAATGGCGCCCAGCCAGGCGTCGTAGGAGCGCGCCGCGTCGTAGGTGTGGCGCACGCGATGCACGGTCAGCAGGGTTTCCTGCACCACGTCGTCCAGCGCGTCCGTACCCACGCCCTGCCGGCGCGCCACCGCGCGGATCAGCGCCACCGAATCGGCCAGCACGCGCTCGTAGGCGCGGCGGTCGCCCGCCTGCGCGGCGGCCATCCAGGCGGCACGCCGGCGTTCGGCCTGCTCGTTGGCGCTGGCGGGTTCGGCGGGCACGGAGACGCGGCAATCCAGTGACGGGGCGAAGCCGCCATCCCATACCAAGCTGCCATCGGCGGTCAAGGGCAATTCGTCCCGTGCTGCGGTACCACCCTGCAATTCGCCGCATCCGGCCGCCGGGTTACCCCGTATCGGTCAATGTAACCATCGGCGCGATGGTGACGAATCACCAGCACACCTCAACCGGAACCCTCGCCATGCTCCTGCTGATCCTTGCCTACCTCGGCGGCGTGCTCACCATCCTCAGCCCCTGCATCCTGCCGGTGCTGCCGTTCGTGTTCGCCCGTGCCGATCGCCCGTTCCTGAAAAGCGGCCTGCCGATGCTGATCGGCATGGCCGCCACCTTCGCGCTAGTCGCCACGCTGGCCGCAGTCGGCGGCGGCTGGGCGGTGCACGCGAACCAGTACGGCCGCGCCGTGGCGCTGGTGGTGCTGGCCCTGCTTGGCCTCACCCTGCTCTCCGGCCACGTCGCCGAATGGCTGACCCGGCCGTTCGTGGCGCTGGGCAACAAGCTCTCGCAACGCACCGACGGCGACGGCGGATCGGTATGGGCCTCGGTGGGCCTGGGCATCGCCACAGGCCTGCTGTGGGCGCCGTGCGCCGGCCCCATCCTCGGCTTGCTGCTGACCGGTGCGGCGCTCAAGGGCGCCAGCGTCACCACCACCCTGCTGCTGCTCACCTACGCGCTGGGCGCGGCCACTTCGCTGGCGCTGGCGTTGGCCGTAGGCGGCAAGGTGTTCGCGCTGATGAAGCGTTCGCTGGGCGCAGGCCAGTGGGTGCGACGTTCGCTGGGCGTGCTGGTGCTGGCCGGCGTGGCCGCCATCGCGATGGGCGTGGATACCGGCCTGCTCACCCGCGTCTCGCTGGCCAGCACCAACGGCCTCGAGCAGAAGCTGATCGATGCGGTGCAGCCGATGCCTGCCGCGATGGCCTCGCCCGCGCCGAAACCCGGCGAGGCGTTGCCGGTGGAGGGCACGCTGCCTTCGCTGTCCGGCGCCACCGGCTGGCTCAACAGCGCACCGCTCACCCGCAACTCGCTGCACGGCAAGGTGGTGCTGGTGGATTTCTGGACCTACTCCTGCATCAACTGCCTGCGCTCGCTGCCCTATGTCGAAGCCTGGTACGACAAATACAAGGACCACGGCCTGGTGGTGATCGGCGTGCACTCGCCCGAATTTGCCTTCGAAAAGGATCGGGCCAACGTGGCCGCAGCGGTGAAGCGCCTGGGCGTGACCTATCCGGTGGCGCTGGATTCCGACTACGCGATCTGGCAGGGCTTCAACAACGAATACTGGCCGGCGGAATATTTCATCGACACCTGGGGCCGCATCCGCCACCACAGCTTCGGCGAAGGCGGCTATGCTGAAGACGAAGACGTGATCCGCCAGTTGCTCACCGCCGCCGGCCACACCCACCTGCCCGGCGGCTACGTGCAGCCAGGCGCGAAGGGCGTGGAAGCCGCCATCGCGAACGACAGCGACCGCTCGCCGGAAACCTACGTGGGCTACGCGCGTGCCGACAACTTCGCCGGCGGCCGGCTGGTACATGGCGACGCATCCGACTACCGCGCGCCGGCCACGCTGGACACCAACCAGTGGGCGCTGGGCGGCCGCTGGACCGTGCGCCCGCAGGAAGCCACGCTGGACGCCGCCAGCGGCTCCATCACCTACCGCTTCCGCGGCCGCGACCTGCACCTGGTGCTCGGCCCCGGCAGCGATGGCAAGCCGGTGCGCTTCCGCGTCACGCTGGATGGGCACGCTCCCGGCGCCGACCACGGCGTGGACACCGACGCGAACGGCAACGGCACGGTCAAGGCGCAGCGCCTGTACCAGTTGGTGCGCCAGGCCCACGGCAACGGCGAGCGCACCTTCACCATCACCTTCCTCGAACCCGGCGTGCACGCCTACGCGTTCACCTTCGGCTGAGCCTTGCCGCCCCTCCCCTCTGGCAGGGGAGGGGCACCACTCCCCACTGGAGGCTTCCATGTCCCGCCTCGACGAAACCCTCGCGATGGATCGCCGCCGTTTCCTGCGCGCCGCGGTTAGCGGCAGCGCGTTGCTCGTGGCCGGCGGCGGCTTCGCCCTGCCCCGCCTGCTTGCCGCTGGGGCCCAGGGAGGGGTGCCCGCGCTGATCCACGACCAGCCGGGCGAAGTGCTGCTGGAGTGCTACGCCGACGACGGCCGCGACCTCGGCCCCTGCAAGGTCGCCCGGCTGGTGCTCACCGATGCGCAATGGCGCGTGCGCCTGTCGCCGCTGGCGTTCGAGGTGATGCGCCGCAACGGCACCGAACTTGCCTTCAGCGGCCCGCACGAACGCCCCGCACAACCCGGCCTGTTCCGCTGCGTGGCCTGTGCCACCGCGCTCTACGACGCCGCCAACGAATTCGACTCCGGCACCGGCTGGCCCAGCTTCTGGCGCCCCATCGCCAAGCGGAACGTGATCGAAAGCCGCGACGACAGCCTCGGCATGGAACGTATCGCGGTCAGTTGCGCCGGCTGCAACAGCCACCTCGGCCACGTGTTCGACGACGGTCCGCGGCCGACGGGACTGCGCTATTGCATGAACTCGGTGGCGTTGCGGTTCGTGGCGCGAACGGGGTGACGGCGGACGCCGTCTCGCGCGATATGCGGTGGCCGGGTAGGCATGGCCTCGGGTTCGCCTAGCGCAAGCGACAAAGCCGTTTCGAGCGCCTGCCGGCGCCCGAGTGACTTCTCTTTTGCTTTTCCAAATAGAGAAGTCACCAAGAGAAAACGACACCCCGATGGCGCGCCCTCCAGGCATCCTGCCTTGCGGGTACGCGGGCGGGCTACGGGGCTTTTCGACGGGACTCCTGTCCCGGCGAAAAACTGGCCCGCATCCCTGCGGTCCATCCTGCGGACTTTCCTCCGCCCACCCGCCACGCCATAGGGGCCCCGGGTAGAGCAGCGCGCTCCCGGCGCGCATTTCCCGAAAAGCCGGAGCAAGAGCACCACGCTCAGCGTGGCGCTCTGCTGTTGCTTCTGGTGCGCACGATGCGCGCCGGCTGTTCCGGGGCCCCTGGGCGGCGGTGAGGTGGGAACGATCAGGCAGCGCAGCGGGCGATACCACGGACGGTCTCGCCTTTTCGACCGGGCAGGAGCCCAGCCGAAAAGCCCGGCCACGCCTCACGCACTCGCAGGGCAGGAGGCCCGGAGAGCGAAGCCCCGGGGTGCTCTTTCTCTTTGGCTACTTTCTCTTTGAGCACGCAAAGAGAAAGTAGCTCGGGCGCCGGCAGGCGACCGAAACCGCCTCGTTACCCACCACACGCAATAACCAACGGACAGGCGAGCAAAGGCACTCGGGTTCAACGGGCACACGAAATCGCCTCAGCGACGATACGGCGCCAACAACCCCGGATCGTCGAACAACCCCGCCGGCAGCAGATAGCGCGGATCGCGTCCCGCGGCTAGCAAATCGCGGATGCGGGTGGCGGAGATTTCCAGCGGCGTCACCGCCAGTTCGATCAGCTTGCCGCAAGGCCTGGCATGCAAGGCAGCCACGTCGTCGACCCGGCGTGCAACGACCTCCTCGATCAGCTCGGCGGGGCGCAAGGCGTCCACGCCGGGCCGGCTCAGCACGCCGATATGCGCGAAGTCGAACAGCTCGCGCCAGCGATGCCAGCCCGGCAGCCCGGCAAAGGCGTCCGCACCGAGCAACAACACCAGCGGCCGTGCGCCCTGCTCCGCGCGCAGTTCACGCAAGGTGTCGATGGTGTAGGAGGGCCCCTCGCGCTCGAGCTCCCGCGCATCCAGCACCAGCCGCGACTGCCCCGCCAGCGCCGCGCGCAGCATCGCCACCCGCTCGGAGGAAGACGCCAGCGGCGCCGGCCGGTGCGGCGGTACGCTGGCTGGCATCAGCCGCACCTCAGCATCCAGCAACTCCGCTGCCTCCCAGGCCACGGTGAGGTGGCCGATGTGCACGGGATCGAAGGTGCCGCCGAAGACAGCCAGCGGGCGTGCGCTCATTGCCACGCCTCCAGTGCCAATGCCGCAACCACCTCAGTTTTCAGATACGGCGGGGTGTGGCCGTATCGTTTATCGCGTAGGTGGGCGTAGCTCCAAGAGCCTCGAAATGCCCTGCCGGTAATTCCGGTGGATTGAATCAGGCCATTTCTCCGGGTTACTTCTCTTTGGGCCAGCAAAGAGAAGCAACTCGGACGCCGGCAGGCGTCCGAAACCGCTCTGTCACTTGCGCCAACGCGAAATACAGAAACCCCTCTCTCCACCCCCTCCCCCACAAGCGGAAGAGGGGACAAACACGTGTTGCGGCAGGCACCCAAAAGCCCGCCGCAGGCACGGCAAGGTACGGAAGCGAAAGGCCGCCGCGAGCACCCGCCCCTCACCCCAGCCCTCTCCCCGAAGAGGAGAGGGAGCAAAGCGGGCGGCACGGCAATCATGCGAGCGCCCGCGCCACCCGCGGCTCGGCGATCGCCGCGACCAGCCGCTCGGCCTCCAGCCAGGCATCACCCTGCTGGCGCCCTTTGGCGATGCGGTCGATGCGCGAAGCGCGCGCGAGGCAGGCCAGCCAGTGCTCACGCGGCGCCCGGCGCAGCGCCTTGCGGAACAACTGCTCGCGCGCCGGCCACAGGCGTTCGGCGCGCGCCTGCGCGGCCATATCCATCGCGTTGGCGAGGCGCAGCGCCAGCTGCAACTGGTTCACCAGCCAGCCCATCAAGGCGATCAGCTCATCGCCCTCGGCACGCAGCCCGGCAAGGATACGCAGGGCGCGTGCACCTTCGCCCGCCAGCGCGGCATCGGTGAGCTTGAACACGTCGTAGCGGGCACTGTCGGCAACCAGGCTTTCCATCGCGGCGGCATCGATGCGGCTGCTGTTGCCGGCGCGCAGCACCACCAGCTTGTCCACTTCCTGCGCGGCGGCGAGCAGGTTGCCCTCCACGCGCTCGGCCAGCAGGGCGGCGGCGTCGGGAGTAGCGGCCAGTCCGCGCGAGGCGAGCCGTGCACCGATCCATGCGCCCCATTCATTGGGCTTCGGCGCGTTGAACACCAGCATTACGCCGGCCGCGTCCAGCTTCTTGCTCCACGCACCTTCGTGCTTGCTGCTCCATTCCATCGCGGTGATCAGCAAGGTGACGTCGGGCGGCGGGTTGGCGCAGAACTCGTTGATGGCCTTGGCGCCTTCCACGCCGGGACGGCCAGTGGGCAGGCGCAGGTCGATGAGGCGGCGCGTGGCGAACAGGGACATGCCGGCGGCGGCGCGGGCGAGGTCGTCCCAGTCGAAGCGCTGTTCGACCTCGAGCACCTCGCGCTCGGCGTAGCCGAGCTTCTTGGCCTGCGCGCGCAAGGCGTCGGCAGCCTCCAGCACCAGCAGTTCTTCACCCGCGAGCAGGTAGACCGGCGCCAGCCGGTCGGCGGCCAGCGCCTTCTGCCATTGCGCGGGAGCGAGCGGCATCAGGGCTTGCCGGCGCCCGCTGCCGGGGCCCGGCCGGCCGCTTCGAGACGGAACATGATGGCTTGCACCATGTCGTCGACCAGGCTGGCCTGAATTTCCTGCACCTGCGAGGCATTGCCCACCGCATCGGTGGAGTCGTAGCTGTACTCGCGCTGCATCTCGATGTCCTGGTGCGGCAGCAGCACCGTGCCGTCACCCGCCGCGAGGTTGAACTCCACGTGGTAGTGCACGCCATATTCGGTGATGCGCACGTAGCCACCCTGAGTCAGCGATTGCGTGCTGAACGCAGCCACCGGCACGGTCAGCTCGGCGATACCGGTGCCGGGAGCGTCCTCGACGGCGACGCCGGCGTTTTCCAGCGCGCGGCTCAGCTTGCGCTCGAGATCCCCGCCACCGGACACGGTCAGGTGCATACGGCTCATCGCCGGCGGCAACACGGCGTTGCGCCGCAGGTGGAAGCCGCAGGCGGACAGCGCGAGGGCAAGGGCGATCAGCAGCGCGACACGGAGCATGCGGTTCATGGCGTTCATCCTGCGACGATGTTGACGATCTTGCCGGGCACCACGATCACCTTGCGCACGGTGAGATCCTTGAGGAAGGCGGCCACCTGCGGCTGCGCCAGCGCGAGCGCTTCGGCCTGCTCCTTGTCGGCGTTGGCAGGTACCTCAATGGTGCCGCGCAGCTTGCCGTTGACCTGCACCGCCAGCGTCAGACTGTCGCGCACCAGGGCGCTCTCGTCCACGACCGGCCAGCTCTGGTCCTCCAGCACGGCCTCGGCGTGGCCCAGCACCTGCCAGAGGTGGTGGCTGACGTGCGGCACCACCGGGTTTAGCAGCAGCACCATGGTCTCCAACGCCTCGTGGCGCACCGCGCGGCCCTGTTCGCTCATGTCGGTGAACCTGTTCACCGCATTGAGCAGCTCCATGAGTGCGGCGATGGCGGTGTTGAAGGCGTGGCGTCGGCCGAAGTCGTCGCTGACCTTCTGGATCGTTTCGTGCAGTTGGCGACGCAGGTTTTTCTGCTCGCCGTTGAGTTGCGACGGGTCGACCACCGGGTGGTCCGGCTGCCCGGCATGCGTGACGACCTCGCGCCAGAAGCGGCGTAGGAAGCGCGCCATGCCTTCCACGCCGGCCTCGTTCCACTCCAGGGACTGTTCCGGCGGCGCCGCGAACATCGAGAACAGGCGCACCGTGTCGGCGCCGTACTTGCCCACCATCGCCTGCGGGTCGACGCCGTTGTTCTTGGACTTGGACATCTTCTCGGTGCCGCCGATCTGCACCGGCTGGCCGTCGGCCTTGAGCACTGCGCCAACCACGCGCGCCTTGTCGTCGCGCTGGATCTCGACGTCGGCCGGATTGATCCAGTCCTTCGAGCCGTCGGCGTTGTCGCGATAAAAGGTTTCGGCGATCACCATGCCCTGGCACAGCAGGTTGGTGGCCGGCTCGTCCGACTGCACCAGGCCCGCGTCGCGCATCAGCTTGTGATAGAAGCGGAAATACAGCAGGTGCAGGATCGCGTGCTCGATGCCGCCGATGTACTGGTCCACCGGCAGCCAGTAGTCGGCGCGTCCGTCCACCTGCGCATCGGCGCCCGGCGAGGTGTAGCGCGCGTAGTACCAGCTCGACTCCATGAAGGTGTCGAAGGTGTCGGTTTCGCGCTCGGCCGGGCCGCCACATTGCGGGCAGGCGCATTTGCGCCACTCGGGGTCGGCCTTGATCGGCGACTGCACGCCCGAGAAGGCCACGTCCTCGGGCAGCACCACCGGCAGTTGCTCTTCCGGCACCGGCACGGCGTCGCACTTCGGGCAGTAGATCACCGGGATCGGGCAACCCCAGTAGCGCTGGCGGCTGACGCCCCAGTCGCGCAGGCGCCAGTTGACGCGGCGCTGGCCCTTGCCGTCCTTTTCCAGCATGGCAGCCATAGCATCGAAGGCTTCGCGGTAGTTCTTGCCGTCCAGTGCGCCGGAATGGATCACGCGCATGTCGGCGCGGGTCTTGTCGCCGTACCACTCCTGCCACTTGGCCGGGTCGTAGGTTTCGTCGCCGGCGGCAATCACCTGCCTGATTGGCAGGCCGTACTTGTGCGCGAACTCGAAATCGCGCGCGTCGTGGCCGGGTACCGCCATCACCGCGCCGGTGCCATAGCCCATCAGCACGAAGTTGGCCACCCACACCGGCACCGGGTCGCCGGTGATGGGATGGATGGCGAACAGGCCGGTGGCCATGCCGCGCTTTTCCTGCGTCTCCAGCTCGGCTTCGGAGACGCCGCCGTGCTTCAGCTCGTCGAGGAAGGCGGCCAGCTGCGGGTTGTCCGCCGCCGCCTTCAGTGCCAGCGGGTGTTCACCGGCGATGGAGACGAAGGTGACGCCCATCAGCGTGTCAGGGCGCGTGGTGAAAACGGTCAGCGGTTCGGCCTCGCCTTCCACCGCGAAGTGGATCTCCAGGCCCTCGCTACGGCCGATCCAGTTGCGCTGCATGGTCTTCACCGCGTCGGGCCAGCCGGGCAGCGTGTCGAGGCCGTCAAGCAGCTCCTGCGCGTAGTCGGTGATGCGCAGGAACCACTGCGGGATCTCGCGCTTCTCCACCACCGCGCCCGAGCGCCAGCCGCGGCCGTCCACCACCTGTTCGTTGGCCAGCACGGTCTGGTCGACCGGGTCCCAGTTCACCACGCTGTTCTTGCGGTAGGCCAGGCCCTTTTTCATCAGCCGGGTGAACATCAGCTGTTCCCAGCGGTAGTACTCGGGACGGCAAGTGGCGAACTCGCGGCTCCAGTCGATCGCGTAGCCCAGCGACTGGAGCTGGCCGCGCATGTGCTCGATGTTGGCGTAGGTCCACCGGGCCGGGGCGGTCTTGTTCTTGATCGCGGCGTTCTCGGCGGGCAGTCCGAACGCGTCCCAGCCCATCGGCTGCAGCACGTTCCGGCCCTGCATGCGCTGGTAGCGGCTGATCACGTCGCCGATGGTGTAGTTGCGCACATGGCCCATGTGCAGCGCGCCGCTGGGGTACGGCAGCATCGACAGGCAGTAGAACTTCGGCCGTGCCGGGTCCTCCTTCACCTCGAACGCGCGCTGCGCGCTCCAGTACCGCTGCGCGGCGGCTTCCACCGCCTGCGGCTGGTAGTCGGTCTCGTTCTTGCTGGCTTCTTGGGCGTCTTGCATCGGGTCTGGAGCGGGCTGCCGGGAGAACGGGGCAGATTACCAGAATGCCCGCCGTTCCCCGCCGTCGGCAGCGTCAGTCGGCGGGGCAGGCGGGCCGCTCACCGGCCTCATAGGCGCGTGCGGCGGCAGCGATGCGCGTTGCCAGCAAAGCCAGCGCCTGCTGGTGGCCGGCCACCAGCGCGTCATAGCCGGAGCCTACCTTTGCGCTGGCGACGCTGACGCAGGCCAGCGCCCCGTGCCCACCCGAACCACCGGCGAGGCGCAGGCTCCAGGCCGCCTGGATCAGCGCATGGTCGCCCGGCACCGATTCGAAGCGGCGCACGTCCAGCATGATGCGCAGGCGCGGCTTGCCGTTGCCGGGCAGGCCGCTCATGTCCGCGACGCCCAGCGCCTGTGCCAGGTCGGCGGACAGCGCGCCGCGGATCTCATCACCCAGCGGCGCGACCCAGCGCTGGCCGTCGAGCAGCTGCATGCCCTGCCCGCCCGTGCGCACCACCAGCTGCGGCACGTCCACCTGTGCGGGCACGTTTACCGGCAGCAACTCGAACGGGTACGGCGCCGGCGCGGCGCGCCCGGCCGCGGCGACCGGCGGCGCCAGCGTGTAGTAGTGCACCGGCGCCGAGGCACAGCCGGCGAGGCCCAGCGCGGATGCGCCGGCGAGTGTCCAGTAACGCAGGCGACTCATGGCTGGCTCCTGTACGGTTGGATGGCGTGCCGTTTCGGCGCGACAGGCGCGGGATCGGCCTGGCGGCCGCGCAGCAGCGCTTCGGGATGCACGTCGAGGTAGTCGGTGAGCACGCGCAGCGAACGCATCGTGCGCTGCAGCTCCTGCATCGAGTTGCCCAGGTTCTGCTGCAGCGGCGAATCGGCGGAGAGCGTGTCGTTGGCCGTGCCCAGCGTCTTGCGCGCATCGTGCAAGGTGTCGTCGAGCGCCGGAAGGGTCTTTCCGTTGACCTGCTTGAGCGTGACGTCCAGCCCGGCGAGGGTGTCGTCCAGGTGCTTGCCGATGCTGTCGAACGGAACCTTGTCCAACTTGCCCACGATGTCCGCCATCTGCTCCTGCAACTTGTCGAAACTGCCCGGCGCGGTGGGGATCTCCAGCGGGCGCGCGTCGGGGTTGTAGCTTGCCTTGGGCGGATGCGGCAGGAAATCCAGCGCGATGTAGAGCTGGCCGGTAAGCAGGTTACCGGTGCGCGCCTGCGCGCGCAGGCCATGGGCGATCAGCGTGCCGACCATGTGCGAGAGGTCGGCGTTGTCGCCGCGCCGCTTCGCCTGCGCCAGCAGCTTGGCATGCGCCTGGCCCAGCCGCTCCGGATAGATCAGCGCGCCGACGATGATCGGGAAATGCTGCGTCCTGGGGTCGTAGTCCATGCGCACCGAAACGACCTTGCCGAAGTTGATGCCGAGGAATTCCACCGGCGCGCCCACCGCCAGCCCGCGCAGCGACTGGTTGAAGCGCATGCGGATGTAGGTCGGCGGACCGCTCGGCGGCGCCATCGCAGCGGCCTGGTCGGCGAACAACTGGAAACTGGACCCGTCGGCCGCCGGCGTGTTGTCGTGCGGTCCGCCCGGATCCTGGAAGGCCACGCCGCCGGCCAGCACGGCGGCCATCGACTGCGTATTGAGCTTGAGTCCGTCCGCGCCCAGCGAAACGTCCACGCCGCTGGCGTTCCAGAAGCGGGTGGAGTCGTTCACGTAGCGGTCGTTCGGGCTGTCGATGAAGACGGCGAACGTCACGCCGTTGCCGTCCTTGTCCAGTTGGTAAGACACCACGCGCCCCACCTGGATGCGGCGGAAGTACACCGGCGAGCCGATGTCCAGCGAGCCGAGGTCGTCGGCGTGCAGCACGAAGCTCTTGCCCGGTTCGCCATGGGTCACCGCGGGCGGGATTTCCAGGCCCTTGAACCTCTGCTGCGGCGTCCGCGAGTTGCCGATGTCCGCGCCGATGTAGGCCCCGGAGAACAGCGTGTCCACGCCGGAGACGCCGCCCAGCCCGATGCGCGGACGCACCACCCAGTAGCGCGTGCCCGCGGTGGCGAACGACCTGGCGCTCTTGTCCAGCGCGACCTTCACCAGCACGTGGCTGCGGTCGTCGCTCAGGCGGATCTTCTCCACCTTGCCGATCACCACGTCCTTGTACTTCACCGGCGTCTTGCCCTCGGCCAGTCCCTGCGCGCTCTGGAAGCTGATGGTGATCTGCGGACCGGCCTGCAGCCAGGCGTTCACCACCAGCGACAGGCCCACGATCGCGGCCAACGCCGGCACCAGCCAGATCAGCCATGAATTACTGCGCTGCTTGCGCATCACCGGGCGCGGCAGGGCGCCGGGTTGCTCGTCAGTCATCGGAATCTTCCTTGCCGTCCCAGATCAGGCGGGGATCGAAGCACATCGAGGCGAACATGGTCAGCACCACGGTGAGGCCAAAAAACACCACGCCCGGCAACGGCTCCACCAGGCTGAAATAGCCAAAGCGTACCAGCGCGGTGAGCAAGGCCACCACGAACACGTCGAGCATCGACCAGTAGCCGATCAGCTCCACCAGCCGGTACAGCTGCGTGCGTTGCCGCCGCGCCCAGCTGCTGCCGCGGCGGCTGCTGATGAGCAGCGTGCCGAGCGCGAGGAACTTCAGCATCGGCACCACGATGCTGGCGCAGAACACGATCACGGCCAGCCCAGGCGAGCCCTTCACCCACAACTCCACCACGCCGCTGAGGATGGTGTTGTCGTCGATATCGCCCAGGCTGGCGGTACGCATGATCGGCAAGATGTTGGCGGGGATGTACATCAGGAATGCGGCGATCAGCAGCGCCCAGCAGCGCGCATAGGCCGCCGGCTTGCGCCGATGCAAGGTCGAACCGCAGCGCGGGCAGGCCAACGTGCCATCGTCCGCGTCGGTCATGCCGCAAACCTGCCCGCAGACATGGCAGCCGATCAGGCCCAGTTCGGCTGCGCGCGGCCAGGCGCTCATGGCGATTCCTCGCGGGTCTCGTCCCACAACCGTGTCAGGTCCACGCCCGCGAAGATCGTGATCAGCAGCATCAGCGCCGCGTAGGCGTAGATGCCTGGATCGGGCTGCACGTCGAAATACAGGTGCGCCTTGACAATGGATACCAGCGCGCCCAGCACGAACACTTCGCTCATCGTCCACGGGCCGAGCCGGTGCAGGGTCACCATCAGTAGGCGGAAGCCGGGCGCGCGACGGCCGCTGCGCGCATACAGCAGCAACCAGCCCAGCATGAAAATCTTGCAGAGCGGGAACACGAACAGCGTGAGCGCGGCCAGCACCGCCACCACCTGCGAATGATCGGTCCACATGGTGTGGATCACGTCCCACAGCGTGGCGTCCACGTGCTGGCCGTTGAGGCCCAGCGTGACGATCGGCCACAGCGTGGCCTGCGCAAACACCAGCAGCGCGGTGAGGATCAGCGCAAGCAAGGTGTTCGCGCCGAGGCCGCGGCAGCGCTCCAGCACCGCGCCGCAGCGCGCGCACTCGGCCAACTCGCCTTTCGCCAGCGGGCAGCGTCGGTGCACGGTGTCGCAGTGCTCACAGATCAGCAGCGATTGCGCGGCCGTTGCGTCGGTCGTGGCGTCCGGCGGGGACAGATCCATGCGGCGATTCTCGCAAATCCCATCGCGCCTCGGGGCGGCGCGTTGCGGGCTTGATATGCTGGGCGGCACCCTCCATTTCAATCGCCTTGATCATCTTCTGGACGGAACCCGCCGTGACCGATGCCACCCTCGCCCCCGTCTTCGACGTCACCGAACAGAACTTCGAGGCCGACGTGCTCAACGCCTCGCTGGACACGCCGGTGCTGGTGGACTTCTGGGCCACCTGGTGCGGCCCGTGCAAGACCCTGGGGCCGCTGCTGGAACAGCTCGCCACCGAATACAAAGGCGCGTTCCGCCTCGGCAAGGTGGACGTGGACAAGAACCAGCAGCTCGCGGCGATGTTCGGCATCCGCAGCGTGCCTACCGTGGTGCTGGTGAAGGACGGCCAGATCGCTGACGGCTTCGCCGGCGCACTGCCGCTGGGCCAGTTGCGCGAATTCCTCGAGCGCCACGTGCAACCCCGCGAGGCCGACGACGACGATGCGATCGAAGCAGTCGCCGCGCCCGCCGAAACGCCGGAAGCGGCGATCAACCGGCTGCAGCAGGCGATCGCCGCCGAGCCGGAGCGCGCCGAACTCAGGCTCGAACTCGCCATGGCGTTGGTGCAGGCCGGCCACAGCGACGCCGCTGCTACCGAACTCGACGCCCTGCCCGCCAACCTCGCCACCGATGCCCGCGCGGTGCGCCTACGGCACCAGCTCGAACTGGCACGTTCGCTGAAGGACGCCCCCGCGCAAACCGGACTCGAACAACGCATCGCGGCCAATCCCGCCGACTGGGAGGCGCGCGACCTGCTCGGCGTGCGCCTGTTGTTGGGCGACGACCCGGCGGCCGGCCTCGAACAGTTCCTCGCGATTCTCGAAAAGGCCCGCGACTGGAACGACGGCGCCGCAAAGAAGCGCCTGCTCGCCGCCTTCGCCACGCTGGACGACGCCGAACTGGTCGGCCGCTATCGCCGCCGCATGGCCTCGCTGCTGTTCTGATGCCCGCGGCCACGCTGGCTGCCCCTCAGTCCATACGCTAAAGTACGGAGCGATTCCGTCGCTCCGTCTCCCCATGCGTGCCTCCGCCTTTCGCCGGCTGCTGAACCTCTGGCCACCCTTCCTGTTCAACAGCATCCGCGTGCAGTCGTTGAGCGCGGACTACACGCAGGCGAAGGTCGTGCTGCGCCTGCGTCCGTGGAACCGCAACTACGTCGGGAGCCAGTTCGGCGGCAACCTGTTCGCGATGGTGGACCCGTTCTGGATGCTGCTGGCAATGCACCGGCTCGGCCCCGACTACTACGTGTGGGACAAGGCCGGCAGCATCGACTTCGTGGCGCCCGGCCGCGAGGACGTCTACGCGCACTTCCACCTGGACGACGCCACTGTCGACGAACTGCGCGCTGCCGCCGCGGGCGGCGACAAAGTGCTGCGCTGGTTCGACACCGATGTTGTCACCGCCTCCGGCCAGGTGATCGCCCGCGTGCGCAAGCAGATTTACGTGCGCTTGAAGCCCAGGGCGCGCTGAAAGCCCAAGGCTTGCGACGCCATGAAGGTCACCCATGGGCGGTGCTGAAGTCCAGCCTACGCATAACATCCTCGCAGGGACATGAAAGGGCCTTGCCTTAGGCACATACCCCCAAGCGCCGCCCGGGGGTATGGGTTGGGCTAATGGAGCACTTCGTCTCGCTCCTGCTCGAAACGGGCAATCTCCGCCAGCGCCGCCTCGGCTCGTTGCACGCTGCGCCCCGCTGCGCTGTCTTCGAGCTTGCGTCCCATGCCGGCGCGACGCATCAGCCATACCACAAGTACGCAGCCGGCCAGTCCCACCAAGGCACTGGATACTGCCCAGGACATGAATCGCGGCGACCACAAGTCAATGCCATACCAAGCCAGATTCATCCAGAGCACCGGTATCCAGATGAAGCAGCCCACGACGGCGTTGATCGGTGATTCGACGCGGACGCGCCATGCACGCAAGTCCGCTACCTGACGCTGAATGGCAAGTACCGGCGATGCGTAATCGATGCGACTGACCAGCTGCAGCACTCTCACGGCCATCACGATCAACAGCAATCCATAAGCGTGAACCAGCAGTCCGCACACCAGCAGGTCGACGGCATGCCGGTGGCCGACCCAGAACACGGCGGCCACCACGGCGAACATCGCGCCAAATGCCAATTGCAGCACTTGCCCCCATACCAGCGGCCGCAGGCCACGGCGCAACTTGTCCAGGCGGCTGTCCTGGAACAACTGCATGTTCAGTGCCTGCTGTCGCTCCAACTGATTGCCCAGCGCCCGCCACGCCAGCTTCATCTCATCGAGTTCCATGCTCATGCTCCGGTAGCGGCCGCGGTGGTCATGCGACTGCGCAGCCTGTGCTTGATACGGTTGATCTTGGTGGCCACGTTGCTGGTGCTGATGCCGAGCACGTCGGCAATTTCCGTGTAGCTGCGGTCTTCGAGGTACAACAGGATCAGCGCGCGGTTGAGCGCGTCGAGTTCGCCGATGAATGTGTATAGCGCGGCGAGGCGTTCGTCCG
The DNA here is from genome assembly GCA_027450005.1 of Rhodanobacter sp. Classification (GTDB taxonomy): domain Bacteria; phylum Pseudomonadota; class Gammaproteobacteria; order Xanthomonadales; family Rhodanobacteraceae; genus Rhodanobacter_A. The sequence goes on from DAIDKO010000031.1 coordinate 18,176, forward strand.
GCTCCGCCACCGGCTGGCCCGGGATGGTGTCAAGGTGCGTTTCGTCCAGCGGCTCGAAACGACCGGCTTCGCCGCCCGTACGTCGAAGATGCGATATCGCCACGTTCAAGGCGATGCGGTACAGCCAAGTGCTGAACTTCGCGCGCCGCTGGTCATAGCCGGCAAAGGAGCGCCACAGTTGCGCGCCGATCTCCTGCGCCAGGTCCAGCCGCTCCTCGGCACCGCGCGCGTAGACGCCGGCCACCTTGAGCACGATGCCCCGATGCTCGCGCCACAGCGCCTCGAAACGTTGCTGATCCGCCTTGCCGCCCATGTCCGTCCAGCTGCCCCGTCATTGCCAGCATGATTCGCGCGGGCGCGGAAAAAATCACAGCCTCACACGATCGGACCGGGGGCGTTCACTACAATGGCTCGCCATCTCCGACCCTGCGCGCCGCCATGCCCCCACTTCGCTTCAAACGCTACCTGATCACCGGCCTGCTCACCTTCCTGCCGCTGTGGGTCACGTTGCTGGTGTTCAAGTTCGTGCTGGGGCTGCTGGCCGGCATCGGCGCGCCGCTGGTGACGGCTTTGATGGAGGCGCTGGGCCTGTTGGCGCCGCACGCGCGCGACACGCTCAACGGCAAGACCTGGCTGGTGTATGTACTGGCCCTGCTGCTGACGCTGGGTGGGCTGTACGCGGTGGGCTGGCTGGCGAACCGGGTGATCGGCAAGCGCCTGCTCGACGCCTTCGACGCCCTGCTGCAGCGCATCCCGCTGGTGCAGACGATCTATGGCGGCACCAAGAAGCTGACCGCTGTGCTGCAGAACAAGCCCGGCGGCACGCAGCGCGTGGTGCTGGTGGATTTCCCCCGACCGGGCATGAAGGTGGTGGGTTTCGTCACCCGCACTCTGGTCGAGGAAGGCACGGGGCGCGAGATGGCGGCGGTGTACATCCCCACCACGCCCAACCCAACCGGTGGCTACCTCGAATTGCTGCCGATGAGCGAACTCACCCCCACCGACTGGACGATGGACCAGGCGATGGCCTTCATCATCTCGGGCGGCGCCGTGGCGCCGGACAGCCTGCCTGCCACGCGGCGCCTGCCGCTCCCCCCTGACCTTTGACACTGTGCCGCCCATGACGAACGGCCTAGCTTGGCCGGCCATGGCCGGACAGGCGGTCTGCCTGCCCTTGGTCAGCATGCGCAATGCGCCGCTACGGCGGCACCACACACTGAAAGAGGGAAATCCATGACCCAGCAATTCCTGAAGCCCCTGGCGCTGGCCGCCGCCGTCGCGCTGGCGCTGACCGGCTGCGGCAAGAGCGAGCAGGCCGCTGCCCCAGCGCCGGCCAAGCCGGCCACCGCCGCCGCACCGGCCTCGGCCGCCACCACCGCTGCAGCCGCCACTCCTAAGAGCGTGTTCGACGTCAGCGAGCTGGGCCCGAGCAGCGAGGCATGCACGGACTTCAACAGCTTCGTCAACGCGAAGTGGGTCGCCGCCAACCCGATCCCCTCGGACTACCCGATGTGGGGTTCCTTCGTCCAACTGTATGCAAAGAGCCTGGACGACCAGCACCAACTGGTCGAGGCTGCCGCCAAGAACGCGGACACCGCCAAGGCCGGTTCGGTCCAGCAGAAGATTGGCTGGCTGTACAAGTCCGGCATGGACGATGCCGCGATCGAGAAGGCCGGCTTTGACCCGATCAAGCCCAGGCTCGCCGCGATCGACGGCCTGAAGAACACCGCCGACATCGTGAAGTACCTCGACCAGACCGCCGCCGAAGGCGACGGCCAGGTGTTCGGCTTCGGTTCCGGCGCCGATTTCAAGGACGCCACTAACCAGATCGGCTACGCCGTGCAGGGTGGCCTGGGCCTGCCCACCAAGGACTACTACTTCAAGCCGCAGTACAAGGATCTGCGCGCCGCCTACCTCGCCTATATCGCCAAGACGCTGGAGCTGACCGGGGTGTCCGAAGCCGACGCCAAGAAGCAGGCTGACCAGGTGATGAAGTTCGAGACCGCGCTGGCCGGCGCCTCGCTGGCCCCCACCGAGATGCGCAACCTCGACAACCAGTACCACTTCGTCAGCGTCAAGGACGCCGACAAGGTCACCCCGCACTTCAGCTGGGAACAGTTCTTCAAGACCCAGGGCGTGACGATCGACAAGGGCTTCTCATTGTCGCAGCCGAAGTTCTTCGCCGAGTTCGATAAGCTACTGACCACCGCGCCGGCCTCCGAGTGGCAGGCCTACCTGCGCTTCCACACCATCGACGATGCCTCCAACGCGCTGTCCAAAGCCTTCCGTGACAACCGCTTCGCCTTCTATGGCAAGACCCTGACCGGCACGCCCGAACAGAAGGCGCGCTGGAAGCAGGTGCTGGCCGGCGTCAACAGCGCGATGGGCATGGGCTTGGGCGAACTGTACGTGGCCAAGTACTTCTCGCCGCAAGCCAAGCAGCGCGCCGAGCAACTGGTCACCAACGTGCGCGATGCGCTGAAGAACCGTATCGAGCACCTGGCCTGGATGAGCGACGCCACCAAGGCCAAGGCGATCGACAAGTGGAACAAGTTCCTGCCCAAGATCGGCTATCCCGACAAGGGCGAGTGGCGCGACTGGTCGGGCCTGACCATCAGCCCGGACAACTGGTACGCCAACCTGCAGGCCGCGCAGAAGTACAACTACCAGTACGACCTGTCGCACATCGGCAAGAAGACCGACCGCAAGGAATGGGGCATGACCCCGCAGACGGTCGACGCCTACTACGACCCGAGCACCAACACGATCAACTTCCCGGCCGCGATCCTGCAGCCGCCGTTCTTCTATGCAAACGGCGACGACGCAATCAACTACGGTGGCATCGGCGCGGTGATCGGTCACGAGTCCAGCCACGGCTTCGACGACCAGGGCAGCCAGTTCGACGGGGACGGCAACCGCGCCAACTGGTGGACGCCGCAGGACAAGAAGCAGTTCGACGAACGCACCAAGGCGCTGGTCGAGCAGTTCGACGGCTATTCGCCGATCAAGGGCAAGCCGAACCTGCACGTCAACGGCAAGCTGACCCTGGGCGAGAACATCGCCGACCTGGGCGGCCTCAACATCGCCTACGACGCGCTGCAGACCGCGCTCAAGGCCGACCCCAAGGAAGCCGACGCGAAGATCGACGGCTACACCGAGGATCAGCGCTTCTTCCTCAACTGGGCGCGCGTGTGGCGTGGCAGCGTGCGTGAGAAGGCGGCCGAGCTGAGCCTAAACACCGATCCGCACTCGCCGATCGCGATCCGCGCCATCGCCGCGCCATCCGACATGAGCGCGTTCGCCAAAGCCTTCCAGTGCAAGCCGGGCGATGCAATGGTGCGCTCGGGCGACAAGCAGGTGAAGATCTGGTAAGCCACTGCGTGTCGCGGCGAAATCCGCCGCGGCACGCAGCCCCCTCGACGCCGCTCGCAAGCGCGGCGTTTTTTGTGTCCGTCATCTCTGCAGCCGCCCTGCGGGCCATCGGTGGCGCGATGTCACAAATCGCTCCAGTCGACCTTTGGCCGCCACTAGTACAGCCCAGGGTCAGGGCGCGCTACGGCGCCGAAGAGTAGGCCGAGGAGTACGTTTGTGCCATCACCTGTTCGCGCGGCGCGCCTCGTAGGTCGTCAGGTGGGCATGTGCCAGCCGCAGCAGCGGTGTCTCCATCCCATGCGCCTCCCCGCGTGCCAGCAGGTCGCCGATCACGTGGTCGGCCTCGATGCGCCCGCCGTGCTCAAGGTCCCGCATCATCGAAGCGCTGAGCGTGGACCCGGCTTCGGTAAGTACCTCGCGGGCGCGCTGCAGCACCGACGGATGTGGCTCGTGGCCGCAAGCGGCGGCGACGCGGCGGCAGTCGTCGAGCAGGGCCAGCGTCGCCTCGCAGCCGCCGGGCGCGGCCACGATGTCGCCCACCGGAGCGCGCATCAGGCAGGTGATGCCGGCCAGGCTGGCGAGGAACACCCACTTGTCCCACATGTCCTGCACGATAGTGCTGCTGGCCCGCGGCTCGAAGCTCGCGCCGTTCATCGCCTGCGCGATGCGCCGCACACGCTCCGAATCGCTGCCATCGCGCTCGCCGAAGCTGAGGCTGTGTGACCGGTTGAGATGGCGCACCGCGCCATCGGCGTCCAGCGTGGCGGCAATCACGCACTGCCCGCCGAGCACCCGCGTGGCGCCGAAGCGAGCATCGAGCAAGTCGAGCTGGCGCAAGCCGTTGAGGATGGGCAGCACCGCGCCGCGCTCGCCCAGCGCAGGCGTGATGTCCTCGATTGCCTGCGGCAGATCCCAGGCCTTGCAGCTCAACAGCACCAAATCGAACGAGTCGCGCAGCGTGGCCACGGTCACCGTGGGTGGCGCGGCGATGTCGGCGTCGCCCAGTGCGCTGCGGATGCGCAGACCATGCTGCGCCAGCAGCGCCGCACGCCGTTCGCGCACCAGGAAGGTGACATCGCGCCCGGCCTGCAGCAGGCGCCCACCGAAATAGCCGCCGGTTGCGCCGGCGCCCACGACCAGAATTCGCATCGCGCTCTCCTCGTGTCGATATCCGTTCAAGCCTAACGCCACCACGCACCGTTGCCGAGTCGTGCACGGGGACGATGTCGTCGTTGCATGCCGTTCATGTATCACCACTCATTCGCGTTTGCATTAGCTTCTTGATGATCCGCATCGGAGCCGGCGCGTCGTGTCATGCGCCGGCCGACCCTCCCTGCGCCCCGTTCCGAACCACTCTGTAGCCTTTCGCCGATGGGCTTCGTCAAGAACCGCAAGCACTCCGTGGTGCGCCGCGGCGCCACCCCTTCGCTCACCGCCGCCACGCTCACCGCCAGCCTCGCGCTGGCGCTGCCGGCCATGGCGACCGATGCCGCATCGCCCGTCACCGATGCCCAGATCGCTACCGCCAAGCGCCTGCACGGCGTCACCGTGAAGGGCACCGTCGCGCTGTACAAGGTCGATCAAGCCTCCTCGCCGAAGTTCACCCAGCCGCTACTGGACACACCGCAGACAATCTTCGACATCAGCAAGGAGCTGATGCACGAGCAGGGCGCCAACACCCTCACTGAAGCGCTGCGCAGCACGCCCGGTGTCGGCACGATCAGGCCCGGCGACACTTCGGCGCCGTACATATCTTCCCGGTGCGCCTGGATCTCGCGCACCGTCAGGCCGCGGGCGTACAGCGACAGGATCTTTTCGTCGAAGCCGGTCCAGCAGGTCTGATGCTTGGGGATCAGCTCCGGCTCGAAGGTGCCGTCGCGGTCGCGGGGTATCTCGATGGGCAGTTCGCCGAACTCGTCCTTGAACGTCTTGCGGCTACGGCCGTTGCGGGTGTTGCCGGCGGCGTTGGACACCGGCTCGTGCTTCTCATGACCGAGGTGCTCGGTCATCTCCGCATCCAGGGCCTTCTCGACCAGCAGCTTGGTCAGCTGCTTGAGCAGGCCGTTCTCGCCAATCAGGTCTTCGGGCTTCTGGTAGTTGGCCAACAGTCGGCTAAGCAGCTCGTCGGGCACATCGTGCTTGCGTGGGCTGATGGTGTCTCCGGGCCTGGCAGCAGGCTCCTGCCTGGAACCCGTTTACACAAAACGTAGAACACGCCCCGCTCTCAGTGGGGATAACCGCTCCCACATGGGTATCTCCGCGGCGCGGTTCAATGGCTTTGATTTTGCGTCGCGAAGCGTAGACTCTGCCGCCTGCATCACCAATCCCCGGAGAATCCGCATGACCCAGACCCGCGCCTACGGAGCCACCTCTGCCAGCCAGCCGCTGGCGCCGCTCAAGATCGAACGCCGCGAACCCGGCCCGCATGACGTGAAGATCGACATCCTGTATTGCGGCGTGTGCCACTCCGATCTGCACACCGCGCGCAACGAATGGCAGAACACGCTCTATCCCTCCGTCCCCGGCCACGAGATCGTTGGCACCGTGACGTCAATCGGCGCCGAGGTGACGAAGTTCAAGCCCGGCGACACCGTGGGCGTGGGCTGCATGGTGGATAGCTGCCAGCACTGCTCCTCATGCACCGAGGGCGAGGAGCAGTACTGCGAGAACGGCTTCACCGGCACCTACAACGGCCCGGTTTTCGGCGGCGAGAATACCTGGGGCGGCTACTCCGAGAGCATCGTGGTAAATGAGAAGTTCGTGCTGCGTATCGGCCACAAGCCGGAGCAGCTCGCCGCCGTGGCGCCCCTGCTTTGCGCCGGCATCACCACGTATTCGCCGCTGCGCCACTGGAACGTCGGCCCCGGCAAGAAGGTGGGCATCGTCGGCCTTGGCGGCCTTGGCCACATGGGCGTGAAGCTGGCGCATAAGATGGGTGCGCACGTGGTGCTATTCACCACCTCGCCCGGCAAGCAGGCCGACGCCAAGCGCCTCGGCGCCGACGAGGTGGTGGTGTCGAAGGATGCAGAGCAGATGGCGCAGCACGCCGGCAGCTTCGATTTCATCCTCAGCACCGTGGCGGCATCGCACAACCTCGATCCCTTCCTCGCCCTGCTCAAGCGCGACGGCACGATGTGCCTCGTCGGCGCGCCGGAGCATCCGCATCCCTCGCCCACCGTGTTCAACCTGATCCTCAAGCGACGCCAGCTCGCCGGCTCGCTAATCGGCGGCATCCGCGAGACGCAGGAGATGCTGGACTTCTGCGCCGAGCACGGCATCGTCTCCGACATCGAGACGATCGCGATGAAGGACATCAACGCTGCCTACGAGCGCATGCTCAAGGGCGACGTGAAGTACCGCTTCGTGATCGACATGGCCACGCTGAAGCAGGAGGCCAAGGCCGCCTGATGCATCATGCGAAGGTCCGGGCCAGGCGCATCGCCGTGCCCGGACCTTCTCACGCCCCTTGGCCATGAGCCCACTGCAAGCCTTCATCGAGGCCCATCCGCGCCTGTTCGTGCTCACCGGCGCGGGCTGCAGCACGGCTTCGGGCATTCCCGACTACCGCGACCGCGACGGCCAGTGGAAGCGCACGCTACCGGTCACTTTCGCGGCCTTCATGCAGGAAGCGAACACCCGCCAGCGCTACTGGGCGCGCAGCCTGGTCGGCTGGCGCCACTTCGGCGACGCGCAGCCGAACGCCACGCACCGTGCACTGGTCGAGCTGGAACGGCAGGGCCGGATCGAGCTGCTGGTTACGCAAAACGTGGACGGCCTGCACCAGCGTGCCGGCAACACCGGCGTAGTCGACCTGCACGGACGGCTGGACTCGGTGCGCTGCATGGCCTGCGATTGGCGCGCACCGCGCCACGCCTTCCAGCATGCCCTGGTGGAACGCAATCCCGCTTGGCGTGACCTCGACGCCACCGACGCGCCGGATGGCGACGCCGACCTCGAGTACCAGGACTTCGCGCATTTCGACGTTCCGCCCTGCCCGCAGTGCGGCGGCATCGTGAAACCCGACGTGGTGTTCTTCGGCGAGAACGTGCCGTGCCAACGCGTGGCCGCCGCGATGGAGGCGTGCCGCAACGCCGACGCGATGCTGGTGGCCGGCTCCTCGCTGATGGTGTATTCCGGCTACCGCTTCGCCCATGCCGCCGCGCAGGCCGGCAGGCCGATCGCTGCCGTCACGCTGGGCCGCACCCGCGCCGATGCGCTGCTTGCACTGAAAGTGGATGCGCCGTGCGAGCAGGCGTTCGGCTTCCTTCTCGAAAATGCGGATCTCGCATCGGTGACCTGAACGAGAAAGCCCGGCAGTTTCCTGCCGGGCCCTCGTCTGTCACGTGCCACCTGTTGCGGCACGGCTGCCGCGAGGTTGGACTTAATTCGCGGCAGGGGCGACGCACTTGATCTTGCTGCAATCGAAATCCACCTCGACGCCGCGACCTACGATCACTTCTACGTTCTTGTGCTCGGCGACCGGATGGCCTATCTGCTTCAGAATCACGTTGTAGGTGCCAGACGGCAGCGCGTTCGCGGCGTAACGGCCAGAGGAATCCACAACCACCGTACGGCCGCCACCGGTCTCGGTGCTGCGCGCGGACACGGTGTAACCCGCCGGCGCCTTGCCGAAGATCGAGCCGGAGGTGGACTGGGCATTGGCCGTGGAGATGCCCGCCACGGCGAACGCGCCAACGACACAAGCCAGCGCCAGGCCACCAATCAGACGGCGCGAAGCGAAACGGATCGAGAAGATTTTGTTCATGATGGTTTCCATTGATTACCAGCGAAAAAACACGGGCTTACCAAGGGTTTGGCGCTTGCCACGTGGGACGTGGCGGCTGGTGCCGCCCTCATATTGTGATACGAGACTGGATGCCTTCGATGCCGTACGTCCTCCCCGCTTAGCGAACGCCCCCATCGAATTCCGGACTGCAGCTTGACTCCTAACACTCCTGCACGCATGGGCAGGAAGTCACCCCGACCGCACCGATAGCATACCGCCAACCGCCATCACGCAAATGAGCACGCAAACGCTGAACACGCTCTGCAGCATCAGGGTTTCGATCTTGAATTTCATTGCCGTTCTCCGTGGGGCGAAATGAGGAACGGTTTCGAGGCAGTGTTGAGCGAGCGCCATGCCAACACGGGAATGCCCACGAACTCTCATTCCCACGCCGTTTGCGGCCTTCGCGGAGAGCGCCTAACCGTCCGCGGACATCCGCACCGGACAGCGGACGCAAGAAAGCACTGCGCTGCCTCACCCCGAGGTGGTGATAGGTCCATGCATCTGGCCTAGCCGCCAACGAGGGGCGCCGCCCTTGCCCGCAGCACCACTGCACCGCAACATGGATTAGCCGCCAACTTCCCCCTGCCAGAAGGGCGCGAGTGCCATCCGGGCGCAACCACCAAGGATCGCTGCATGTCCCCCGCTTACGCCGGACGATCGTCGCCGCCGCCCATCCGATGCACTCGCCGCCAAGCCGGGCCCGGCCCCGGGGACGGTGTCGGCTGCCGTGCCGTCAATCCAGCGGCCAGGGCAACTGTTCGCCCAGTGCTCCGCCGGCGGAGACCTCGGGCGGCTCGGGCCGGGTCACCGGCCGCCCACTGCCGACGGTGCCATGCCGCCACCACGGCTGCACTTCGCGGTGCTCGACCGGCTCGACCGGCTCGCCCAGGCGCGGCAACAGCAGCGAGGCGCTATCGGGACCGGCCAGAGCGAGCAGATCCTCGACGGGCTCGTCCCAAGCATGCGTAGCCAACGAGAACGTGCCCCAGTGGACCGGCATCAGCACGCCGCCGCCGAGCATGCGATGTGCTGTCAGCGCATTGGCGGGCCCCAGATGGATATCGCCCCAGGACGGATGGAACGCGCCGACCTCGAGCATCACCAGGTCGAAGGGGCCTAGCCGGTCGCGGATGGATTGGTATTCGGTAGTGAGCCCGGTGTCGCCACTGAAGAACACGCGGTGGCGCTCGCCGCTGATCACCATCGACGACCACAGCGTCTGGTTGCGATCCTTCAGGCCGCGTCCGGAGAAATGCTGCGACGGCGCGGCGGTGACGGTGAGGCCGGTGCCCGGTATGCGATGGGTTTGCCACCACGCCAGCTCGGTGATGCGGGAAGCGTCGATGCCCCAGCTTTCGAGGTGGGCGCCGACGCCCAGCGAGGTGACGAAGGGCACGTTGGACCTCGAGAGCGCACGGATCGTCGGATAGTCCAGGTGGTCGTAGTGGTCGTGCGAAATGACCACGGCATCGACCTCGGGCAGGTCGCGCAAACCGACCGGCACCGGCTGGAAGCGCCTCGGCCCGAGCAGCGCGAACGGCGAGGCACGCTGGCCCCACACGGGGTCGGTGAGCACGCGCCAGCCATCGATCTCCAGCAACACGGTGGAGTGGCCCAGCCAGGTGGCGCGCAAACCGCTGGCCGGCTTGCGCAGCCACGCCTCGCGCGGGTCATGCGAAGGCAACGGCTGCGGCGGCGTGCGGCCGTCGTCGCCGCACAGGAACTCTCGCAGCGTCGGCCGCTGGGCGTTCGGATCGCGCAGGCCAGGCAGCACCGGATGGATGTTGCGCAGCCGCTCGCCGTCCCACAGCGGCAGCTCGCGCAAGCGCTCCAGCCGCTCGCCCTGCGCCGCTTTGCCGAAGGATTTCATGCCACGCACTCCGCCATCGTCCATCGCATCCACCGAAGCATGGGGGCGCGGCGTGCCGGGACCAAGGACCCGCGGTCAGTGCCCTTGGCCGCCGACCGCGTCCAGCTCCGCTGCAAATCGTCGATGTAATCCATTAAGTGCGTAGCTGATCGACAGGTTCATTTAACGACTGACAAAAATCAACCATATTCATTGCCCCCTCCCACGCCACTGCGCTCCGCCACGGAACAATCCGTTCACCGATGGGCGGTTCTCCTGCGCCATGCCAGGCCCCATGCTGTGCGCATCCATCCAGAGGGCATTCCCATGATCGAACGCAGGCCTTTCGACCGCCTCGGCGGCGCCGACCACGGCTGGCTCGACGCGAAGCACCACTTTTCGTTCGCCGGCTACCACGACCCGGCGCGCATGGGCTGGGGCGCGCTGCGCGTGTGGAACGACGACACCATCGCGCCGCACACCGGCTTTCCGCCGCATCCGCATGCGGACATGGAGATCATCACCTACGTGCGCGAAGGTGCGATCAGCCATCAGGACAACCTCGGCAACAAGGGCCGCACGGTGGCCGGCGATGTGCAGGTTATGAGTGCGGGCAGCGGCATCACCCATGCCGAATACAACATGGAGAGCGAGACCACACGCATCTTCCAGATCTGGATCATCCCCGACGCACACGGCCAACCGCCGTCATGGGGCACGCGCCCCTTCCCCAAGGGCGGACGTGCCGGGCGCTTCGTGGCACTGGCCAGCGGCATCCCCGGCGACGCCGACGCGCTGCCCCTGCGCACCGATGCACGCGTGCTCGGCGCCACGCTGAAGGCTGGCGAGACGGCGGAGTACGCCCCTGCCCCCGGTCGCTACGGCTACCTGGTGCCGGCCCGCGGCGCGGTGGCGTTGAACGGCGTGAAGCTGGAAGCCCGCGACGGCGCGGCGATCCGCGACGAAGCCACCCTGCGCGTCACCGCGCTGGACGATGCCGAACTGGTACTGGTGGACGTGGCCGCCTGAAGCTTCGTCCGGCGGCCCTCGCGGCGACCGGACGAAACCTGCGAGGCGTGCGCCTCTGCTTCCTCACGGCGCGGTGGAAAACAGCCATGCATGCTGTAGCAAACGCCTAGGCGAAGCAGCGCGCCAGAGCGCACTTGCGCGATGGCCCGGCGGGAAAGCCGACGCCTCGCCCGTGGTCGTGCCGAAGCCAGCCCGGCATGCACCCCATTCGTCAGGACGTCGCCCGCAGGGTACGGCGGCTCGAGCGCCGGCCATGCATCCAAAACGCCGACCCGGCCGTAAAGGAGGTGTCCTGGTCAGGCGGCGCAAAGCCCCCTCCCCCTCCTGCGCCGACTGCGCCGCCTGGCCAGGCGATGTTGCCGACGCGGCCGGCGCCGCGCCGCGAGCATCCATTAACCTTTGGTATTTTCCAGCAGCGAGGCATTGCCGTGAAGCACAACGGATCCATGGTCGGTTTCAAGCGCCCTGACGGGCAGGAAGTCCAGGGCTACCTGGCCAGCCCCGCGCAGCCGCAGGGCGCGCCGGCCATCGTCGTCATCCAGGAATGGTGGGGATTGAACGACCAGATCCGCGGCGTGGCCGACCGGCTCGCCCGCTGCGGCTACCTCGCCCTGGTGCCCGACCTCTACCGCGGCAAGAGCACCGTGGAGGAAGAGGAGGCCCACCACCTGATGGAAGGCCTGAACTTCGGCGATGCGGTATCGCAGGACATCGCCGGCGCAGTGGCCTACCTCAAGCAGCGTTCGGCCAAAGTCGCCATCACCGGCTTCTGCATGGGCGGCGCGCTCACCCTGCTGGCGCTGGGCCAGAACCGCGACCTGGCCGCAGGCGTCGTCTGGTACGGCATGCCACCGCTGGAGTACATCGACTCCAGCGCCATCAAGGCGCCGGTGCAAGCGCACTGGGCAACGCAGGATGCGTTCTTCCCGATCGCCAACGCGGATGCGCTGGAGGCCAAGCTCAGGGAGGCCGGCGCGGATATCGACTTCCACCGCTACCTCGCCCACCACGGCTTTGCCAACGAGACCGCCGTGGGCCCTGGTCGCATCCCCGGCACCCAGCACGATGCGGTGTGGTCCGAGCACGCGTGGGATCGCACCCTCACCTTCTTCGGCCGCCTGCTCTGGTCCTGATCCCGGGTTGACGCCATTCGCCGACCTGGCGGATGGCGCAGGGTGGACAGGGTGGAATGGTGCCGGCGACAGCCGCGGCGGCCTGGCAGTGGTTGCGGCCTGTCGCCGGCATCTTTTTCGGGACACCCCGGTGCGTTTGCGGAACGTGCCATCACGCGTTCCGCAAGCCGCACGCTACGCGCCGTCCGGTGTGTCTTTCGGCCCTGTCGCCGATGGAGTTCCAGGGTATAAAAGACGGGAACGTCGCTGCCGCTCGTCGTGCACGAGCCATCCCCCGACGCCGAGGTATCTGGAAAGCCGCACCGCATCCTTCTGCGGGCAACTGCGCATCGAGGTGCAGGGCCCGACCCTCGGCACCGGCGTTTGCCATCGCCTGGCCTGCCAGAAGCGCACTGGCAGCGTGTTCGCCGCGCTGACCGGCTACGCCGCGCCATGGAAGGTCGAAGGCGCCGCCACCGAGTTCGTCCGCACCGGCAACCAGGGCGCGCGCTTCCGTTTCCGCTTCTGCCCGGTGTGCGGCAGCCCGGTGTTCCACACCGAGGAGGGCAACGACGCCTTCGTGATGGTGGCCGTGGGCGCCTTCGCCGATCCCGGCTTCCCGCCGCCCGAGGATTCGGTCTACGAGTGCCGGCGGCACCCCTGGGTGCAGTTGCCCGAGGGGATCACGCGTTTCGACAGGGACCCCGACTGAGGTCTGCTCGAATGGCTGGCGACACGGATGGGCATGGCGGCTCAGCCTGCCCGTTCGACTGGTTTCATGGGTCCTGCACCGATTCGACCTGGATGCGCAGGGTCACTTCATGTCCATGCCGAACGACTTGCCGCCGTCGAGTCCGAACGCATCGCGCTGGAACGTTCCCAGCGCATCGGCACCGCAACGCAGTCGCGGCTTGAGCATGAAATCGGGTCGGAGTCTCAACCCTCAGCGGCAGTCGATCCCGTCGCTCTCGGGTGGGGCGCGGCGACGCCGCGCGATAGTTCAGTTCGCGGTTCCACGAGCTCGGCTGTCCAGCAGGCGATGAACCGCCGACCGCGCACGCATACTCTCCCCGCGCGTCCGTTCCCCGGCTCCTCCGGGTACGTTCCGGTCGCCCGGAAACCGCCGCGAGCAGGCGCAGGCCCTCGCGCTCGATGTTCTTCGCCGCGTTCAGGTCGCGGTGGTGGTTCGCGCCGCACGCCGGGCAGACCCAGCGGCGGTCGCTCAGCATCAGGCCCGCATGGACCTGCCCGCACGCGCCGCACGTCTTGCTGCTCGGGTAGAAGCGGCCGACGATGCTGACCACCCGACCCCGCCACGCGGCCTTGTAGGCCAGTTGCCGCCGGATCTCGCCCAGGCCGGCATCGGCCACCGAGCGCCGGAACGCACGCCGTCCCATGCTTCGCGCCATCGCCTTCACGGCCAGGTCTTCGATGCAGATCACCTGCGCGCCCGCCACCAGACGCGCCGTCAGCTGGTGATGGTGATCACGACGGCCGTCCGCGATCTTCGCGTGCAGGCGGCCGATGGCACGCTGGGTACGCCGTAGGCGGTTCGACGCGGCGCGGCGCGTGCCTTTCGCGAATGGCCGGGCCGGATCGAGCCCTTGCCCCCGGGCCGATGAAACCGACAGGAGCAGCGGCATGCTTCGTCACGAACGGGTATTCAATACGGACGGCGTGGTCGAACGTGGGCGCGGCAGGTAAATCCGCTCCCGTTGTACATCGGGCTTATCCAAGTGCCCCGCCCTCCGCGCGCAACTGCCGAATCCGCCCACGCCCCCAGAAGCGGTAGGCGAGCGTCAGCGCGAGCAGGAACGGCACGCCACAAACCAGGGTCATGCGGAAGGCGCTGGTGAAGGCGGTCGTCAGCAACGCGCCCAGCATCAGCGCCGCGCCCAGCAGCGAAGTCGCCGGATAGCCCCACATGCGGAAGGCGAGGGCTTCGCCGCGATAGCGCCGGCGAAAGTACAGATGGGTGACGAAGATCATGAACCAGGTGAACATCGGGGCGACCATCGAGATCGCCATCATCAGCAGGAAGGAGCCGTCGGGGTTCAGCAGGTTCACCACCGTGGCCAACGCGATGCCGACGGCCGAGAGCAGCAGCGCCGCCACGGGCACGCCATGCGAGCTGAGCTGGCCCAGGCGCTGCGGGGCGTAGCCCGCCCGCGCGAGGCTGAACATCATGCGCGTCGAGGTATAGAGCTGGCTGTTCATCGCGGAAAGCGCCGCCACCAGGATCACGAAGTTGATCACCCCGGCGGCACCCGGGATGTGCGTTGCCACCATCACCTTGACGAAGGGGCTTTCATCCACGCCGGCAGCCGTCCACGGCACGATCGCCAGCATCAACGCCAACGTCAGCAGGTAAAACAGCACCAGCCGCACCAGCGTGGAGCGGAAGGCGCGCGTGACGGCCTTGCGCGGTTCGCTCGCCTCGCCGGCCGCCACGGCGATCATCTCGATGCTCAGGTAGCTGAAGATCGCCACGATCACCGCCACCCACATGCCCCAGATACCCTTGGGAAAAAGGCCGCCATGCACGGTGTAGTTGGCCAGCCCGATGCCCGAACCTGCGGGCGCACCGGCTACCACCCACGCACCGAGCACGATGAAGGCCACGATCGCCGCGATCTTCAACATCGAGAA
>DAIDKO010000032.1 GCA_027450005.1 Rhodanobacter sp.
TTCCAGCTCCAGCTACGGCACGGTCTACACACGCACCGCCACCGCCATGCACGACCTGGAGCAACGCGTCGGCGAGCCGGCGATGCAGAAGGCCATCCGCCTGTACTACCAGCGCTGGCGCTTCCGCCATCCATCGGTGGCTGACCTGCGGCAGGCCCTGGTCGACGGCACCGGCGATGCGAAGGACGTCAACGAGATCTTCGACCAGGTCGTCTACGGCACGGCGCACGTCGACGACCGCGTGGCCGACATCGATACGCGTGAAGTGCTGCCGCAAGCCGGCGTGACGTGGAAGGAAGGCAAGCCGATGGCCGACCAGGCGGCGCTGGACAAGCAGATCGCCAGGCAGCGCGCGGACTGGAAGAAGGCCCATCCCGGCGCCAAGCCCGGCAGCGGCGGGCCATTCCCGTGGCACAGCACGGTGACCGTACTGCGTGACGGCGCGCGCGTACCGGAGACGCTGCGCGTCACTTTCGCCGACGGCAGCCACCAGGACGTGCTCTGGGACGACGATCGCCGCTGGGCGCGCTTCGACTTCGAAAAGGCCAGCAAGGTGGTATCGGCCGAGCTCGATCCCGCGCAGCAGGTGTATCTCGACGCCGACAAGCTCAACGACAGCTTGGCGACCAAGGCCGACGGCGCGGCTTCCAGGCGCTGGACGGCGGACGTAGCCGCGCTGCTGCAAACCTTCTACTCGATGCTGGTGACGCTGTGATGATGGCCAGGACTTCTGCCTCGCGCGCCGGTTTCGGCGCCCTGTTCACCGCGATGGCCACGGCCTTGCAATGGCGCCTGCTGTTGCTGTGGCTACTGCTAATGCTGCTGCCCGCCGCGGTGGTGGCGTTGCCGCTGTGGCGCATGCTAGCAAGCCTGCTGGATCACTCCGTGCATGCCGAGGCATGGGCGCGGCACTTCGATCCGTTGATGTTCGGCGATGCGATGTTCGCGCTGGTCGGGCACACGGCCTGGCTGGGCGGCGCCTTGCTGCTCGGTGCAGTGCTGACGTTGCTGCTGTCGCCCTTCCTCGACGGCATGGCGGTGGGCAGCGGTCGTGCCGGTCGAAGGCTGGATTTCGGTGCGCTGCTGCTCAGCGGATGGATCGAATACGGGCGCATGTTCCGCGTCATGCTGTGGTCGCTGCTGCCGTATGCGCTGGTCGTCCTGGTGGCCGGCATCGGCTCGCACCTGGCCGACAAGCATGCCGAGCACGCGGTACTGCAGGCGCAGGCGGATGCGTGGCAGCACGGCGCGCACTGGGCGCTGCTGGTGGCATTCGTGCTGATGCAGTCCATCGTGGAGTCCACCCGCGCCGCCTTCATCGCCGATAGCGGCCTGCGCTCGGCCACCCGCGCCTTCGGCCGTGGCATTCGGCAGCTGCTGCGTCGGCCGCTGAAAACCCTGTCGTTCTACCTGGCGGTGAGCCTGATCGGGTTGGCGATCGCCGTAGCGTTCGGCCTGGCCCGGCTCCACACCACGGCGGTGGGTGGCGGTTTCTGGCTGGCGCTGCTGCTGGGCCAGTTGGTGGTGCTGGCGCTGGCATGGATGCGCGTCGCGCGCCTGTTCGCGCTGGCGCGGCTGCTGCCGTCGCGCTGAGTCCGTTGGACCGGGTGCCACCGCGCGCCCGGGGTCGTTTCGACGTTTCAGGGTGTCATTGAACGCACGGTCGGCCCGTGAGTCGGCAGCGGCGGGCGGGACGCCGTCTCCGGGTTTTTCCTTACGGCGGCGGGATCAACCGCAGGCGACGCGTCGCATCTCGCGATGCGGCGGGTAATACGCGAACACGTGCGTATCGGAGCCGTAGAAATTCCGGTCCTCGATGTGCTCGCCGCCCAGGCGTTCGGCCACGCGGTCGGAAGCTTCGTTGCCCACGCGCACCAGGCTGATCACGCGTGGCGCATGCAGGCGGTTCCAGGCGAAGTCCAGCACGGCCATGCCAGCTTCGGTGGCGTAGCCGTGGTGGCGGTGTTCGGGCTTGAGCATCCAGCCCAGCTCCAGGTCAGGCCAGCCTTCGGGCTGGAACAGGCCGGCGCGTCCTATGAACTCGCCGGTGGCCTTCAGTTCCAGCGCCCACATGCCGTAGCCGCGCAACTGCCAGTGGCCCAGCAGCATCGCCAGCGAGCGCCAGGCGTTAGTGCGATCCAGTGGCTGGCCGTCGCCGATGTAGCGGGTGCTGGCCGGATCGGCCAGCATCGCGGCGTAGTCGTCGAAGTGGCGCTCGGTGAGCGCGGTCAGGCGCAGGCGCGCCGTCTCGAGGGTGGGTATGTCGATCATGCCAAATCTGAAGCAAGCTGCGTGCCTTCAAGCAGGGCCGCCAGTGCGCGGGTGCTCGAAGCGAGGCTTTCCGTCCAGGACAAGCCTATTATTCTCTCACCAGTTGCTGCATCCGCAAAATCCTCGGCCTCGCCGGGCGGCAGCAAGTGGCGGTAGTCCACGGTGACCTCGCTGCCGGCGGGCAGGTCGGCCAGCGCGAACACGAAGCCGAGATGCCACAAGCCGTTGGGCCGAAAGCTGTGGTTGATGTAGCACTCGTCCGGCCAGTCCGGCGACACGGTGTAGCGGTCCTCGAACCAGCGCGCGCTGGCGTATTTCAGCCTGGCCAGCTCCGGCGCGTCGAACTCGGCGTGGCGGAAGGTGCGGTCGATGGCGTCGGGCGCGGTGAGGATGCTGCCGGCACGCACCGCCTCGTCCAGGAACAGGCCTTTGCCGGCCCCGGGGATGCGGGATGCGTCTATGCGGTAGCGCGGCAGGATCATGGCGTAGCCAGCGAGGAGGGGGCGCCAGTGTAGGGCAGGCTGCGCGTGGCGGCTTGCTACAATGGCAGTCTTCCCCCGTTTCGGAGCACCCATGGATACCGCCCGTCTTTCCCGTTTCGTCAGCGGCCTATGGGACGACGAGATCGTGCCAAAGCTGGTTGAATACATCCGTATTCCCAACAAGTCGCCGATGTTCGACAAGGACTGGAAGGCGCACGGCTACATGGACGCGGCAGTGAAGCTGATGAGCGACTGGGCGGCCGTTAAGCTCGCCGCGCTACCGGGCGCGACGCTGGAGGTGGTGCAACTGGAAGGACGCACGCCGCTGATCTACATCGAGGTGCCGGCCAGTGGCGCCAGCAACGACACCGTGGTGCTGTACGGCCACCTCGACAAGCAGCCTGAGATGACCGGCTGGGCCGAGGGCCTGGGCCCATGGACGCCGGTGCTGAAGGACGACAGGCTCTACGGCCGCGGCGGCGCCGACGACGGCTACGCCATCTTCGGTTCGCTGGCGGCACTTTTGGCGCTGCATGAGCAGCATGTGCCTTATGCGCGCTGCGTGATCCTGATTGAGGCCTGCGAGGAGTCGGGCAGCTACGACTTGCCGCATTACGTCGAGCACCTCTCCGCCCGCATCGGCGATCCTTCGCTGGTGGTGTGCCTGGATTCGGGCTGCGGCAACTACGAGCAGCTGTGGCTCACCACCTCGCTGCGCGGCATGACAGGCGGCAACCTCACCGTGCAGGTGCTGGCGGAGGGCGTGCATTCGGGCGACGCCTCCGGCGTGGTGCCGTCCAGCTTCCGCATCCTGCGCGAGATCCTGTCGCGGCTGGAGGATCCCGAAACCGGCACGATCAAGCCGAAGGAGCTCTACGTCGAGATTCCCGCCCAACGGGTGGAGCAGGCGAAACATGCGGCTACCGTGCTCGGCGACGAGATCTACAGCAAGTTCCCGTGGGCCGAAGGCATGCAGCCCGTGACGAAGGAACTGCCCGAGCTGGTGCTCAACCGAACCTGGCGCCCGCAGCTCGCGGTGACCGGGATCGGTGGCATCCCGCCGCTGGACAGCGCCGGCAACGTGCTGCGACCGTTCACCGCGGTGAAGCTGAGCCTGCGCGTGCCGCCCACGCTGGACGCGAAGCAGGCCGGCCAGTTCCTGAAGCAACTGCTCGAAAAGGATCCGCCCTACGGCGCCCGGGTCAGTTTCGAGCTGGAGAAGGACGGCAGCGGCTGGAACGCGCCCGCGCTGTCGCCATGGCTGGAGCAGGCGGTGGACGAAGCCTCGCGGAACCAGTTCGGTGCGCCGGCCACCTACATGGGCGAGGGTGGCTCGATCCCGTTCATGGGCATGCTGGGCGAGAAGTTTCCGCAGGCGCAGTTCCTGATCACCGGCGTGCTCGGCCCGCATTCCAACGCGCACGGCCCCAACGAGTTCCTGCACATTCCCACCGGCAAGAGCGTCACCGCGGTAGTGGCCGAGGTGGTAGCCAAGCACTACGCGCAGGGCGCGAGGGGCTGACGCGAGTTCTCCCTCTCCCCGGCGGGGAGAGGGGCGGGGTGAGGGGCCGATCTCGCGAAGGTGCTGGCAGAGCCTGGGCACTTCGATGCTGATCCTCGGCAAGCACCCACCCCTCACCTCAATCCTCTCCCCAAGGGGAGAGGAGACACAACGCAAAGAGCCGCACTCATGGACCATTGCTACCTTGCCGCCAACTGGGCCGACGTCCGCCGACGCGTGCACGCGGCCTGTCGTGAGGCTGGCCGCGACCCGGCTGAGGTTTCCATCCTGCCGGTCAGCAAGACCTTCGACGCCAACGTGGTGCGTGCCGCAGTCGCGCTGGGCCTGCGTCGCTTCGGCGAGAACAAGGTGCAGGAGATCCGCGATAAGTCCAGCCTGCTGGCCGACTGCGGCATCGCCTGGGTGGTGATCGGCCACCTGCAGACCAACAAGGCTAAGGACGTGGCGCGGCTGGCCAGCGAGGTGCAGTCGCTGGACCGCCTGGAGCTGGCCGAGGCGCTGCATCGCCGCCTGCAGCTCGAATGCCGCTGCCTCGACGTGCTGGTGCAGGTGAAAACCTCGCCCGAGGAGAGCAAGCACGGCTTGCCGCCTGCCGAACTGCCTGCCTTACTGGACAGCCTGAGCCAGTACGACAGCCTGCGCGTACGTGGCCTGATGACGATGGCCACGCACAGCGACGACCCTGCCGAGGTGCGCGCCTGCTTCCGCCGGTTGCGCGAGCTGCGCGACGCGATGCAGGCGCGCGGACACGACCTGCCGCGGCTTTCCATGGGCATGAGCGGCGATTTCCCGCTGGCGATCGCCGAGGGCGCCACCGAGGTGCGTATCGGCAGTGCGATCTTCGGCCCTCGTCCGGCCGGTGCAACGGCCGCCCCTGCCGCGATGGGGCCGGTGCCCTGAGCAAGCCCCGCTCCCGCGGACTGTGACCGGTGAGGCGTTAGTTTGCGAACGACGGGGTTCAGTTAACCCCGATCCAACAACCTGCCGGGAGCGTCTTGATAAGTTCACCCCTTCGTCACGTCAGCCGCACTTTCGGTTGACGCTTCCGAGACTACGGAGGTTGCCGCCTCATGCCCATCCAGCGATTGACCGGTGTTGCCGCGCTCGTTTCGATGCTGCTGCTTGCCACCCCTGCGCATGCCGAAACCCCTACATCGGGCAACTTTCCGCTCATCGCCGGCCATGCCTCGCCGCTGTCGCTGAACACGCTGCCTGGCGTCAACGCGTCGCCGCTGCTGGGCGTGCCCAGCGTGGCGGACTTCGCCGGTGCGGCGCCGGCCCTGGTGGCGGACCGCAGCATGCTGGCGCTGCCGGCGACCCCGGTCGGTGCCGACCAGGCCAAGCCGGATGCCGGCACGCAGCAGGATCAGTCCGGCGACCGGACTGATACGTCCGCGGAGTCGCTCACCGACCTGCGCAAATCGCTGATCGCGCTGGCGATGAACCTGCGCAACATACGTTACGTGCGTGGCGGCCACAGCCCGGCCACCGGGTTCGATTGCAGCGGCTTCGTGCGCTACGTGTTTGCCCACGCCATCGGCGTGCAGTTGCCCACCAACTCGGCTTCGCAGTTCCTGGCCGGGCTCAAGGTGAAGCGTGCCGACATGAAGCCGGGCGACCTGGTGTTCTTCCACACCAGCGGCCGCTACCGCCACGTGAGCCACGTGGGCATCTACATTTCCAACGGCCGCTTCATCCACGCGCCCACCTACGGCAAGCGCGTGCAGATCTCCAGCCTCGACGAGGCCTACTGGGCCAAGCGCTTCGTGGGAGCCAAGCGTCCCGAGGGCATGCTGGCGCTGGTCGCCGGCGACAACGGCTGACCCTCCGGAGATCCGCGCAGGAGCACCGCCTGCGTGCGGTCGTCTTCGCCTGCTTGCTGCCTGTTGCTGTCCGATCGGTCGTATGGCCGGTGCGCTTTCGCCTCGCTGCCGTTAACCTAGCGCAGTGTCTTTGTCGTCGTTCACCGCATGCCCAACCTGCCGCCGGTCACCCGCAACCTGCTGATTGCCAACGTGCTGGTGTTCGCGCTGCAGCAACTGTTGCCTGCTGCGGATTCGCTGGCCCTGATCAGCCATTTCGCGCTGTGGCCACTAGGCCCCTCGCCGTATTCGAACGTGGCCGGGTTCGAGCCATGGCAGCTGGTCACCTATGCGTTCATGCACGGTGGCTTCGAACACATTCTTTTCAATATGTTCGGCCTGTACATGTTCGGCGGGGTGATCGAGCGCACTTTCGGCGCACGCAACTACACCGCGTACTACTTCGTCTGCGCGATCATTGCGGCGCTGTCGCAGTTGCTGGTGGTGAAGTATTTCACCCACGGCTTCTATCCCACCATCGGTGCCTCGGGTGCGCTGTTCGGCCTGCTGCTGGCCTTCGGCATGCTGTATCCACAGGAGAAGATGTTCCTGATCTTCCTGCCGATACCGCTGCCGGCCTGGCTGTTCGTGACCGGCTACGCGGTGGTGGAACTGGTGCTGGGCGTCACCGGCACGCAGGCCGGCGTGGCGCATTTCGCGCACCTCGGCGGCATGGTCGGCGGCTATGTCATGATCCAGTACTGGCGCGGCCGCCTGCCGCTGAAACCGAAGCGCCGATCGCTGCGCTGAATCCACAGAGCACCCTCTATGAGCCACGATCTGCAGCGCCGCCTCACGCCGCGCCATATCACCTTCATGGCGCTGGGCATGTGCATCGGCGCGGGGTTGTTCCTCGGCTCGGCCAGCACGATCAGGCTGGCCGGCCCGTCGGTGCTGTTCGCCTACGTGCTGGGCGGCGCGATGATCTTCATCATCATGCGCGCGCTGGGCGAGATGGCCGCGTACGAACCGGTGGCCGGGTCCTTCGGCTCCTATGCGCACAAGTACCTCGGGCCGTTCGCCGGCTACCTCACCAGCTGGAACTACTGGATCCTGATGATGGGCGTGGGCATCGCCGAGAGCACGGCGGTGGGCATCTACATGAAGGCGTGGTTTCCCCATTCGCCGCAGTGGATCTGGGCCTTCGCCAGCGTGGCGATGATCGGCAGTCTCAACCTGCTGGCGGTGAAGGTGTACGGCGAGCTGGAGTTCTGGTTTTCGCTGATCAAGGTGCTCACCGTGGTGGCGATGATCGCCGGCGGCTTCGCCATGATCTTGCTGGGCTGGGGCAATGGCGGCACGCCGACCGGCCTGTCCAACCTGTGGACGCACGGCGGCTGGTTCCCGCATGGCGTCACCGGCATGGTGCTGGCGCTGCCGGTGCTGGTGTTCTCCTTTGGCGGCATCGAGACCATCGGCATGGCCGCGGCCGAGGCAGCGCATCCGGAGCGCACCATCCCGCGCGCGGTCAACTCGGTGATCTGGCGCATCCTGATCTTCTACATCGGCTCGCTGTTCGTGATCATGGCGATCTATCCGTGGGACCAGTTGGATGCGAACAGCAGCCCGTTCGTCACCACCTTCGCACGGCTGGGCATTCCCAGCGCGGCGGGTCTGATCAACTTCGTGGTGATCACCGCGGCGCTGTCCAGCTTCAATTCCACCACCTTCAGCGGCAGCCGCATGCTGCACAGCCTGGCCAGCAAGGGGCAGGCGCCGGCGTCGATGGGGCGTGCCAGCGCGCATGGCGTGCCGGTGCGTGGTGTGCTGGTGACCATGGCGTTCCTGCTGTTCGGCGTGCTGATGAACTACCTGGTGCCGGGGCGGATCTTCGGCATGATGATGTCCATCCTCGCCTTCAATACGGTGTGGACCTGGGGCATGGTGCTGCTGGCGCACTGGCGCTTCCGACGCCAGCAGGCCAAGCCGCTGGCATTCCGCTTGCGCGTATGGCCGCTGTCCAGCGTGCTGTGCCTGGCCTTCCTGGGCTTTGTATGGGTGATGCTGGCCTACAGCCCGGATACCCGCGTGGCAATCTACGTGGGCGTGGCCTGGCTGGCGCTGCTGACCGTGGCCTATTACGGCTTCGGCATCGAACGGCGCATGCGCCTGATGGCCGCTGCGGGCGAGGGGTGAGTCCCGCCTTGGCCGACACGTCCGCCTGTCGAACCATCGTTTCCGTGCAGGAGTAGCACCATGAAATCCCGTGCCGCCGTCGCCTTCGCCGCCGGCCAACCACTGCAGATCGTCGAGATCGACGTCGAGCCGCCGCGCAAGGGCGAGGTACTGGTGAAGATCAGCCACACCGGCGTCTGCCACACCGATGCGTTCACGCTGTCCGGCGAGGATCCGGAGGGCCTGTTCCCCTGCGTGCTCGGCCACGAAGGGGCAGGCGTGGTGGTGGAGGTGGGCGAGGGCGTCACGTCGGTGAAGCCGGGCGACCATGTGATTCCGCTCTACACAGCCGAGTGCGGCGAATGCCTGTTCTGCAAGAGCGGCAAGACCAACCTGTGCGTGGCCGTGCGCGCCACCCAGGGCATGGGCGTGATGCCGGACGGCACCAGCCGCTTCTCGTACAACGGTCAGTCGCTCTACCACTACATGGGTTGTTCCACCTTTAGCGAATACACCGTGGTCGCGGAAGTGTCGCTGGCGAAGATCAACCCACAGGCCAACCACGAGCAGGTCTGCCTGCTCGGCTGCGGTGTCACCACCGGCATCGGCGCGGTGCACAACACCGCCAAGGTGCAGCCCGGCGACAGCGTGGCAGTGTTCGGTCTCGGCGGCATCGGCCTGGCGGTGGTGCAGGGCGCGCGCCAGGCGAAGGCGGGCCGCATCATCGCGGTCGACACCAACCCGGCCAAGTTCGAACTGGCGCGCGCGATGGGCGCCACCGACTGCGTCAATCCGAAAGACCACGACAAGCCGATCCAGCAGGTGATCGTGGAGATGACCGGCTGGGGCGTGGACCACAGCTTCGAGTGCATCGGTAACGTCCACGTGATGCGCGCGGCGCTGGAGTGCGCGCATCGTGGCTGGGGCCAGAGCGTGATCATCGGCGTGGCCGGCGCGGGCCAGGAGATTTCCACCCGCCCGTTCCAACTGGTCACCGGTCGCAGGTGGATGGGCACCGCGTTCGGCGGCGTGAAGGGGCGCAGCCAGTTGCCCGGCATGGTCGAGGACGCGATGAAGGGCGAGATCGAGCTGGCGCCCTTCGTTACCCACACCATGGGCCTGGAGCGGATCAACGAAGCCTTCGAGCTGATGCACGCGGGCCAGTCGATCCGCACCGTCATCCATTACTGAGGCCTGCGATGGAGCGCATCGAGCACCGGGCTTGTTTCGGCGGCTGGCAGGATGTCTACCGGCACCACTCCTCCGTGCTCGATTGCGCGACGAACGTCGCCGTCTACCTGCCGCCGCAGGCACGGCAGGGGCGGCTGCCGGTGCTGTACTGGTTGTCCGGCCTCACCTGCACCGACCAGAACTTCATCACCAAGGCCGGCGCGCAGCGCTATGCGGCCGAACACGGGGTGATCGTGGTGGCGCCGGACACCAGTCCGCGCGGCGAAGGCGTGGCGGACGATCCGGCGTATGACCTGGGCCAGGGTGCGGGCTTCTACCTCAACGCCACCGAACCGCCCTGGGCCGCGCATTACCGCATGCGCGACTACGTGGTGGACGAACTGCCTGCGCTGATCGAGGCAAATTTCCCCGCCACCGATGCGCGTGGCATCAGCGGGCATTCGATGGGCGGCCATGGCGCCTTGACGATCGCCTTGGCCCATCCGGGGCGCTACCGCAGCGTGTCGGCGTTTTCGCCCATCGTCGCGCCCGCGCAGGTGCCCTGGGGCGAAAAGGCCTTCACGGCCTATCTCGGGCCCGATCGGGCGGCATGGCGGTGCCACGACGCCACCGAATTGCTGAGGACGGCCCGCGAGCGGCTGCCGCTGCTGGTGGACCAGGGCGAGGCCGACGAATTCCTCGCCACCCAGCTCAAGCCGGAGTTGCTGCGCGAAGCCTGCGCGAGGGCGAACCATCCGCTGACCCTGCGCCTGCACCCGGGCTACGACCACAGCTACTACTTCGTGGCCAGTTTCATCGGCGAGCACATCGCCTGGCATGCGCGGGCGATGAAGGCTTGAGGATGCCGTGACGCGGTCCGATCTCGGCCTGTGCCGGGATCGGGTCAGGGAACCGCGATCAGCGCAGCGCGAGGAAGTCCGCGCTCACCACGAAGCGCACCGCATCCAGCCGCAGCCGCGATTGCGGCAGGGCGGCGAGCAGGGCGGCACGTTCGGCAGCGAGCGTGGCGATTTCCGCGACGCTGATCGAGGGATTCACCGCGCGTAGCGCCTGCAGGCGCGCCAGTTCCGCATCCAGCGCCCCTGCGGCTTCGGCGGTGGCGTCGTCGATAGTCGACTGCGCGCGGTCGCGGGCGGCGGCCTCGGCTTTCTCCAGCATCGGCGGCACCAGCTTGGCGAGGAACTTGCGGTAGCGCGGCACCTCGATGTTGCGGTCGGCGGCCTTGCGCAGGGCGACCTCGCTGGGCTGGAAATCCGGGCGCTCGGCGAGGCGGGTGTCGATGGTGACGGTGATCGGCTGGGCGGGCAGGAAGCGCTCCGCATCCAGCTTGCGATCGGCCACGCATTCCAGCACGAACACCGTCTGCAGCAGCGCGCTGCGCGGTGGCAGCGCATCGTCCACCATGAAGGCGGCATTGCCCTGTTCACTGGACAGCGCGAGGTCGAGGGCACCGGCGACCATCGGATGGTCCAGCCGCAGCAGGGGAAGATCCTCGCGCGCCAGAGCCACGGCACGGCTGAAGGTGGCCGATTGCGGGCCCTCGGCGAAGCCGGGCAAGGCGTCGGTGGACAGGTACTGCGGGTCAAGCAGCAGCACCTTGCCGCCGAGTTCCTCGGCGTGGATGCCGTAGCCTTCCAGCAGGCGCTGCACGAAGGCATCGCGCGCGGGGTCGTCGTCCTCGCGGCCGAAGGCACGTTCCAGCTCGTCGGCATGCGGGTCGCGGCTGGCGGCAAGCTCCAGAAGGTGGTCGCGGCCGGCGCGGATCAGCTCGGCCATCTGTTCGTGTGCCGCGCGGGTTTCGGCAAGCAGCACGTCCAGCTCCTGGTCGCGGCCGTCGTCGCTGCGTGCGTGCTGGTCGGCGAGCCGCGCCAGCGTGTCGCCGTAGCGGCGCAGCAGTTCGCGGCCGTCGGCGGGGCTACGGCGAAATGCGTCCACGCCCTCGTCGTACCAGCGCGCCAGTACGTGCTGCGCGCTGTCGGCCACGGCGAGGACGTGGATGCTGATGTCGTGACTCTGGCCGATGCGGTCGAGGCGGCCGATGCGCTGTTCCAGCAGGTCGGGGTCCAGCGGCAGGTCCCACAGCACCAGGCGGTGCGCGAACTGGAAGTTGCGGCCTTCCGAGCCGATCTCCGAGCACAGCAGCAGCCGCGCGCCTTCGGATTGGGCGAAGTACGCCGCGTTGCGGTCGCGCTGCACGATACCGAGGCCTTCGTGGAAGCGTGCAATGCCGGCGCCGGTGCGCGTGCGCAGGGCCTCCTCCAGCGCCAGCACCTTTGCTTGGCTGCGACAGATCAGCAGGAATTTGTCATGTGGATGGGCGTCGAGCAAGGCTAGCAGCGCGGCCAGGCGCGGATCGTTCGCGTAGTCGTGCTCCAGCATCGGCGGTGCTTGCTGGATGTCGGCGTGGAATTCGGCCAGCAGGGCCTGGCGTGTGGCGTCATCCAGGCCGGCGGTGTCCACAACGTGCCACTGGGGTACGCGCCGCGGGAAGCCGCCGATACCGGCGCGGCGGTTGCGGAACATCACGCGACCGGTACCGTGGCGGTCGATCAGCGCGGCGAGGATCTCGCGCGCGTGCTCGGGCCGGGTAGTGTCGGCGAGGCGGGCTTCGAGCGCCGTGTCGCCGGCAAAAGCGGTGCGCAGCATGGCGCGTTCGGCTTCGTCCAGCGCCTCGCCATCGAGCAGCTTGTCGGCAACCTGCGACAGCGGCTGGAAGCGCTCAGCCTCCGCCAGGTAGGCGTCGAGATCGTGGTAGCGCTGCGGATCGAGCAGGCGCAGACGAGCGAAGTGACCGCTGCGGCCGAGCTGCTCCGGCGTGGCGGTGAGCAGAATCACGCCCGGGGTTTTCGCCGCGAGCTGCTCTACCAGCGCATAGCGCGGGCTGGCCGCTTCCGGCGTCCACGCAAGGTGGTGCGCCTCATCCACCACCAGCAGGTCCCACGATGCATCCAGCAATTGCCGAGTGCGTTGCGGGTTCGCCTCAAGTAAGCCGAAGTCGGCGATCACCAACTGCTCGTCATCGAACGGGTTACAGGCAGACTCGCCTTTGTCGACGTGAGTCAGCGCCTCGCAGCGCTCCTCGTCGTAGATCGCGAAGCTGAGGTTGAAGCGGCGCAGCAGTTCCACGAACCATTGGTATACCAAGGTGTCAGGCAACAGCAGCAACACGCGGGTGGCGCGGCCGGTGGCGAGCTGGCGTGCCACGATCATGCCCGCCTCTATGGTCTTGCCCAAGCCCACTTCGTCCGCCAGCAGCACCCGCGGCGGCCGGCGCGCTGCGGCGATGCCGGCCACGCGCAGCTGGTGCGGTACCAGGCCGATGCGCGCGGCGCCCAGGCCCCAGGAAGGCGAACGGCGAGCCTCGGCACGGCGCCGCAGGCCTTCCACGCGCAACTCGAACTGAGCCAAGGGATCGGTGCGCCCACCGATCAGGCGATCATCGGCCTGACTAACGCTCTGCTCGTCGTCGAGCTGACCTTCGTGCAGCTCGCGGCCTTCGCCGCGGTAGATCAGCAGTTCCTCGCGGATCTCAACCTGCTCCACCAGGAACGCGATGCCCTTGCCGGCCACGCGCTGTCCCGCACGGAACTCAGCGCGCACCAGTGGTGCGGAATCCACCGCGTAAGGCCTCAGCACCCCGGCCTTGGCGAACAGCACCTGCACGCCGCGTCCTTCCACGCGCAGTATGGTGCCGAGGCCGAGCTCCGGTTCGGCGGTGGAGATCCAGCGTTGACCAGGTACGAACATTATTTAGCAGCTTGGGTTCAAGGGCCGCCAATTATCCGCGCTAGTGGCGTCAATGCACAGCGAAGCACGCGCGGTCAGGCAAGCCGGTGGCATCGGTCGGATCGCCGACCATCCTGTGATGTTGGTCACTTCCTGTGTTGGTCGATCGCCGCTCGTCGGGCAAATATGCGCGCCGATCGGTGCAGTACTGGCGTAACCAAGCGTGATGGGTAGAATTCCCAATGACATTACAAGGGGGAATCCATGGGCGTCCTGCCGCTTCCGCGAGACGATTCGGCCGCGTGCCTGACGCGCCAGGTGAAGGGCTTTACCTTGGTCGAGCTGATGGTCACTATCGCCGTGGCGGCCACCCTTCTCGTGATTGCCGTGCCCAGTTTTCGCTCCATCATCAACTCAAATCGCCTCACCACTGCCGCGAACACGGTCGTGAACGCGTTGAACGTCGCGCGGATGGAGGCGATCAAGCGCAATGCTTACACCCAGCTCTGCAGCGATTCGGCTAGCAACAACACCAGCGACACGCTGGGAAGCGCCTGCAGTGCCGCAAGCGCGGGTGCAGGCGCCGTTGTCGTCCAGACCGGAGCCAGCACAGCACTACCTGTACTCGGGGCGGCGCAGGGTCTGGTGATGCCGGTGCAGCTAAGCGGCAACATCACGGCGATCCGGTTTGACGGACTGGGCGTTGGGTACCAAGCAGGGACCACGAGCCTAACTGGATCGACCTACAGTGGCACGGTTGCTGTCCTTTGCGTTGCCGGGCTAAGCGGCAACAACCGCATCACGATCAGCATGACTACCGGAACGATCGTCACGACCACGTCCAGCGCGGGGGGCTGCCCATGATGCAATGTCGGCGAGATGGCCAGCCCGCGGGCCTTGGCCTTGGTGTGGCCGCAGCCCAGGCAGGTGTGGGTCTGATCGAGGTGCTGGTGGCGGTACTTGTCTTGTCAATCGGTTTCCTCGGCATGGCTGCGATGCAGGCGCATTCGCTGTCCACTAATAACAGTGCAATGGCGCGCAGCATGGCTACGGTGGCGAGCTATTCGATTCTTGACGCAATGCGTGCCGATCTCGCCAACGCGGCAAACCAAGCCTACAACGGCTCTGTCGTCGCGAATGCCTGCCCGGCAGCGGGCGGCACATTGGCTGCCACGCAACTTAGCCTTTGGTGCGCCCAACTGGCGCAAAACCTGGGTGCCGCCGCGAGTACCACCGGCACCGTCAACTGCATCCCGGTCAGCGGAACCAACACCGCCACTTGCACTATTACCATCCAGTTCGACGATAGCCGAGCTGGCGAGGGTGGAAGCAGTACCCAGCAAGTCATCACCACAGCCATGCTATGAGCGAATGTCCCATGATCCGAGATAGGGAACGGCATCGTGCGATGCTCTTCGGACGGCGGTTCCGCGGCTTCACCCTGATCGAACTGATGGTAGCGATGCTGCTCGGTCTGATCGTGATCGGCGGCGTCACCAGCGTGTTCCTCGCGGGCCAGCAGACTTATCGCGCCAACGAGGCGCTCGGCGACGTCGGGGACAGTTCGCGCACCGCGTTTGAAATGCTGGCCCGAGACATACGCAGTGCCGGCCTCTCCGGCTGCGACAACAGCAATGGACGCATAGCCAATACGCTTAACTCGAGTGCCACCAATTGGTGGGCCGATTGGAACAATGCCCTGCACGGGTACGACAATGCTGGAGTGATTGACGACCCGGCTTTGACTGCAGCCCTTCCTTCCAGTGGTCCGACCTCGCCCGTGCCGAATCAGAGTTCGTTGCAGGTCATCAGCACCGATGCCTTAGGGTTGACAGTGAATACCGACACAGAACCGGGTGCATCTATCCATCTCAATGAGGCGACGTCGAACCTCGGCGTGGGTGATGTGATCATGATCTGCGATATGGACCATGCCGCAATAGCACAGATTTCCGGGCCAAGCGCTACGAGCATCACCGTTATCGTTCACAATACGGGTGCCAAAGTCAGCCCGGGAAACTGCACCAAGGGCCTCGGTTATCCCACCAGTTGTAGCAGCACCAACGGCAACATCTACACCTTTGGCCACAATGCGCGCGTGGCTAAACTCACTGCGACTGACTGGTACATTGGTATCAATCCGGTCGGCGGCCACTCGCTCTATCGGCTGAGCCTGGTCAACTCCGGAGGGGGCCCGATCCCTACGCCTCAGGAAATGGTGCGCAACGTGACCGGCATGAAGATCACCTACCTGCAGCCCCCCGGCACCAGCTTCGTGACGGCGTCGAACGTGACCGGCACGTCTAGCCTGGGTCCGCCTCCGACCGGTTGGGCGGCCGTCAACGCCGCGCAGGTGACGCTGACTGTGCAGAGCACGAACCCGCGCGCGAGTGTCAGCAACAATGCGCCTATCCAACGCTCGTTCACTTCCATCAGCACAGTGCGCAACCGAGTGCAATAACATGGCATCGCTTCGCATTTCCCGTTCCAACTGCAAGCCCCCCCTGTCGCCAAGCCCTCGCGCTCAGCGAGGTATTGCATTGGTGGTGGCGCTGATACTGCTGGTGCTGATCACTCTGGTGGGACTCGCTGCAATGCACGGCACCATCCTTCAGCAGAAAATGGCGTCTAACCTCTTCGACCGCGAAGTAGAGTTCCAGAGTGCTGAGGCAGCCATTCGGGCCGCGACGGTCCAACTGCAGGTCGACCCTGGTGTCGTCGCCCGCGATTGCCAAGCCGGTGGCGTCACCTGCTTGGCCAATCCCTTTACCGATCCAGGACTGCCGGCCGGCAGTATCCATACCGTGCCCACTGGCACCGCCCCCGGACAGTACACGCCCGGCGGTGCAGCGACGCCCAACCCACAGTATGTGGTCGAGAATATGGGTAACTGGGTCGACCAGAGCTCCAATACCGGTTTTGGTAGCACGGCCAACTCGCGCAATTACGGCGTGCAGGGGGCATCCGGTACGGCGGTTTACTACCGCATCACCGCACGTAGCGGCGATCCGGCTGTTGTGGGCGATCGTGCTGTGGTGACCGTGCAGGTCATGATCAAGCAGGGTTGATCGCGGAGTGCATCGCAAAAGTATGCGGAGTGAAAAATTGCCGCGTGCCGATTCCCTTCCAGAGTGAAGCTGTCATGAAAACTACACTGCCAGTGCGCCATCGGTTTGGACACGCCCTCGGCATGCTGATGGGTGCCATGCTAGGCGTCTGGATGTTGGGCGCAGTCGGCACCCCGGCCGTGGCTGCCGCCACGGCTGTTCCAGTCGACCAACAGCCGCTCACGTTGCAGCCGCCAATCCCGCCGAACATCGTGCTGATGCTGGATGACTCCGGATCGATGAATTGGGATTTCATGCCGGATGCGAATTACCTGACCGGTAATTTTTCGGCAATGGACGAATGGGGTTATGGCGACACCTACGCGCCAGTGGACGCTCTGCATAGCGCCAGCGTCAACGGCAGCTACTACAACCCCAATGTCACCTACAACGTTCCGGTTCACGCAGATGGCACGGGCTATCCCGTACCGACGACACTGGGTGGTGCCTACTTCGATCCATTCAGTAGCACCTCGTCAACGATCGACCTGACGCAATACCTTTCGCCTTGGATATGCGACTTCAACGGCTGGGGTACGGCCTCCGGTTCGTGTCCCCCTTCCTTGCTCTATGCTTTCCCGTACTACACCGCGTTCCCAACCCCCAATAACACGAACGTTTACGCGCCAACTGTGACTTGCCAAGGCAGCGACTCCGTAGATCCCAAGACGGGTATGTGCAGTGGCAGCAATGGCCTGTATGTTCCTACCTACAGCTGTAATTCGAGCAGTAGTCAAAGCAACCAGTACGATTGGTCCACCGGGTATTGCGATCCTGGTTCCGACAATTCCGACAATTACGTCTACCTGTTCACCTACACCACTTGGGATAGCAACACGAACGCCTACGTGCGGCATTACGTGGGCAAGTCATCCAGCGACTGCTCCGTCGCGCCATCCGGTACCTGCGTCTACGACGCCGCGACACAGCAAAACGTCGCTACTTGGTTCTCGTATTACCGGCGCCGCATCTACATGGCCAAGAGCGGCCTGATGACCGCCTTCTCGACCATCAATCCGAAGTTCCGCATTGGGTTTGGTTCGATCGACGGTGATGTGCAGCCTACATGTATCGACTCCAGCGGCAACCCGTACTCCTGCAGCAGCAACTACCTTAATCTGCCGTCGAGCCGATACACCTACACGGACACCTACAATGGCGGTGCTAACAACTACATCGCGGAAGTAGCGCCCTTTGATACCAACTGTGCTGCCAATCCGACCACGTGCACGCCAGGCCAGACAGGTACGCAGAGGGCTAGCTTCTGGAATTGGATCAGCCAGGTCCAAGCAAGCGGCGGCACGCCGCTACGCCAGGCGCTGGATGCCGTTGGCCGGTACTACAGCGACAGCTCCGGTCAAGCTTGGTCGACCATGTCCTCCGATCCGACCACCTCGACGTCGGAGATCGCCTGCCGACAGTCCTACGCGATCCTGACCACCGACGGCTTTTGGAACGACAGCTTCAGCGGACCCGGCAACGCCGATGGCACCACCGGGGCGACCGTTTCCGGCCCTAATGGGCAGAGTTATACCTACAGTCCTGCCAGTCCCTACCAGGATACCTATAGCAATACCCTGGCCGACGTGGCAATGAAGTATTGGGAGACCGATCTCCGCCTGAGCGCGGGTATCGCTGCCGAGGTACCGACTAACCCGTCGGACCCTGCGTTCTGGCAACACATGACCACGTTCACCATGGGGTTGGGCTTTACCCCGCAGGACGCCAGTGGTAACCCGATCGATACGAATGCTGTATTCAATTGGGCCGATGGCAACGGCCCAGCGATCACGAACTTCAGCTGGCCGCAGCCCTCGGCCAACTCGTTGAACAACATTGCCGACCTTGCGCATGCGGCTGTGGATGGTCATGGCGGCTTCTACTCGGCTACCAGCCCGCAGACCTTCACCAGTGGACTCACCGAGGCGCTGAAGCGTGCCTCCGAGCGCGTGGGCACGGGTGCCAGCCTCGCCGCTAACTCCACGCAGCTGACTAACGGCACCGTGGCGTACCAGGCGAACTACTACACGGCCAAGTGGAAGGGTGACCTCAAATCATTGGCGATTAATTCGAGTACTGGTGCGATCAGCACCACGCCCAACTGGACTGCGGCGAAGATGCTAAACGCCAGCGCGACGACTAGCGGCGGCGTAAGCACCTATCCCAACCGTAACATCGTCACCTACGTGCCGCCGACGTCCGCCACTGCTAGTGGTAGTTTTGTGCCATTCCAGAATGCAAGCAGCGCTCCGCCGCCGCTCTCCGCAGCCGAGCTCAGTGCGCTGGGAAGCAGTGCCGCCGCGCAGATGCAGATGGTGAACTACCTGCGCGGCGACAACACCTTGGAAGAGAAAAACAACGGAACCTTCCGCAATCGCGATACGCCTCTGGGCGACATCGTTGACTCGCAGCCGGTGTATTCGGGCGCGCCGAACCCCAACGAGTTCGAAAACGAGTCGTTCACCGGTATCACCGCGACTTCGACGACCACCGACAACTCGTTCAATACCTGGGCGGTCGGTACGGTCGACACCAACGGTAACCCGGTGCCAAGCGCTGCTGCCACCCGCACGCCGCTGGTGTTCGTGGCAGCCAACGACGGCATGCTGCACGCCTTCAACGCAAGCACCGGTACGGAGGTCTACGCTTACCTGCCAGGTGCGGTAATCACCGGAGGCGGCGCTGCAGCAGGTAGTGCTTCCCAGCTTGCAACCCTGTCCAACCCCGGCTACGGATCGAGTAACCTGCCGCACGCGTACTACAACGACGGCGAGCTGACCATAGCGGACGTCTTCTTTAACTCGGCTTGGCACACGGTGCTGGTGGGTACGACCGGGCGCGGTCCGGCCGAGGCGGTGTATGCGCTGGATATTACCTACGCCAAGGTCGACTCCAGCGGCAATTTCACGGGTATAACGCCCCTATGGGAGCGATCGGCCAACGACGGCCAGCCGAACAGCAACTATATCGGCCAGATGGTCGGCAAGCCGGTGATTGCCAAGGTTCAGGATGGCTCCCTCAACTCCGACTGGCAGGTGCTGATCGGCAACGGCTATAACAGCGCCAGCGGCCAGGCGGCACTGCTAGAGTTCAACGTCGCGACGGGCGCGCTTTCGGTGCACACCACTACGAGCCGTATCACCGGCGCGGGCAATGGCCTGGCCGCACCGGTCGCCTGGATGAACGACCCGGCCAATGGCATCAGTACGCAGGCCTACGCGGGCGACTTGCAGGGCCAAGTGTGGAGCTTTCCGTTGTCTGTCGCGAGCACCAGCAAGAGTGGCGGTACGACGACGACGACCTACACGACGGATCCGAGCCCGCTAGGCGGGTTGAGCAACACCGGCTCAATAGTTTTCTCCACGCCCACCGATACGAACGGCAACCCGCAGCCGATCACGGCCGGGATGCTAGCGGGCAAGGACCCCACGACGAGCAATGTCTGGCTGTTCTTCGGAACGGGGCAGTACCTGAGTTCCACGGATCTGAGCAACAAGCAGGTGGAGAGTTGGTACGGCGTGATTGCCCAGTCCGGTAGTGGCACGGTGACGAGCGGTGCAACGCAGTCCAAGCTGGTCCAACGCTCGATCACCTACGAGCAGGATGGAAACCCCAGCGCAAGCCCACCGACCTTGGGCCTGCGCACGGTGACTACAACAGCTGCGGCGACGCCGATTGGTAGCAACCTTGGCTGGTACATCAACCTCCAAGCTCCGACGGGCACGAATGGCGCGGCGGTGAGCCAGGGTGAGCGTATGGTCACCCCCAATCAGTTCCAGGGCAACCTGCTGCTCGGCACCACGCGGATCCCGGTCGTCACCGACATCTGCAATCCCTCCGGTAGCGGTTGGGTTATGGCGATCAACCCTTTCACAGGTACCAATCCGTCGGCTGCGTTTTTCACGGGTCTTAGCGGTACCGTCACCATCACGAATCCCAACGGCTCGACTTCTACCCTGCCAGCGGCTGGCGTGGGCTTCAGCTCGCTGCCGAACAACCCGATATTCGTCGGCGGCGACATGCTCATGAGCTTCGACAACGGCACCACCTCCAGTCTGTTGACCTCGGGGTCAACCGCGGGTATCAGTCGCGTATCGTGGCAGGAACTGGTGAACCCATGAATAGCTCGACCATCCGCGGTATTCGATTCCGGAAACGCGGGACTGACCCGGATCGGACGGGGCAGGCCGGAAGGCCTCGCTCCGGCCACATGATGGGCTTCACGCTGCTCGAACTCATGATCGTAGTGGCTGTCATCGCGATCCTCGCGGCCATCGCGGTGCCCTCTTATCTCAACTACGTGGTCAAGACCAAGCGAGCGGCAGCTGAAGCTTGCCTGTCCGAGTACGCGAACTACATGGAACGCTACTACACCACCAATCTGCGTTATGACCATGACAACAGCAGTGCGCAGGTAGCCAATCCGGTCACGGGAACGACGCCATCGCTCTTGCTCGATTGCGCGGCAACATCCCAAACAGGAACCGATTACCAATACTCCGTGCCGGCGGTTTCAGCGACCAGCTACACAGTGCAGGCGAGCCCCATCGGTACCCAGCAGACGCGAGACACCCAATGTGGCACGTTGAGCTTGAACCAGACCGGCACGCGCGGTATTGGTGGCACAGACACCGTGGCGCAATGCTGGGGCGGCTGATCGCAGGCACGATCCATTGCGACCGGTTCGCATCTCGCGGCTAGGTTTCGTCCGGGCAATGTACATGTGGTGACGTGGCCCGCACGTGATCTTTTAGCGTTTTCTCAGTTGGCGTTGATCACCACTGGTTCGGGCTCCAGCCGCACGTTGAACTTTGCTTGTACGGCGGCGATTACCCGCTGCGCGAGAGACCACAGGTCGGAGCCGCTGGCGTGCCCGTGGTTGACCATTACGAGGGCATGACGGTTGGAGATGCCTGCGTCGCCTTCGCGGTGCCCCTTGAGGCCGGCGGCCTCGATCAGCCACGCGGCGGAGAGCTTGCTGCGGCCGTCGGCTTGTGGCCACGCGAGCAATTCCGGGTGTTCGCGCTTGAGCGCTTCGAACTGCGCGGCCTCCACTACCGGGTTCTTGAAGAAGCTGCCGGCGTTGCCGATCACCGCGGGGTCGGGCAGCTTGCGCGTGCGCAGGTGCACCACGGCCTCGGCGACATGGAAGGGGGCAGGTTTGGCCACGCCCATGCGCGCGAGTTCGTCGCGGATGCCGGCGTAGTCCAGCCTGAGTTCGCGCGAGCGGGAAAGGGCGAAGCGCACGGCGGTGACGATATAGCGGCCTGGTTCGCGCTTGAACAGCGAATCGCGGTAGCCGAGGGCGCAGCTGGCGCGGTCGAGCCGGGCGACGCGGCGCTCGTGTGTATCCCAGGCTTCTACACTTTCGATGAACTCGGCCACCTCGGTGCCGTAGGCGCCGATGTTCTGGATCGGCGCGGCGCCCACGGTGCCGGGGATCATGATCAGGTTTTCCAGCCCTGCATAGCCCTGGCCCAGCGACCAGCGCACGAAATCGTCCCAGCGCTCGCCGGCGGCCACCGCGATGCGCGCGACGTCACCATCCTGCTCCACCTGCACGCCGCGGGTTTCCATCGCCAGCACGGTGCCATCGAAATCGCTGGCCAGCAGCAGGTTGCTGCCTTCGCCCAGCACCAGCAGCGGCGCATGGCGCACCGCGGGAAAGTCCAGCAGCTCGGGCAGCCTACTGGCGTCGCGCAGTTCGGCCAGCAGCCGGGCACGCGCATCCACACGCAGCGTGTTGCGGCTGGCCAGCGGAGCGTTTTCGGTGAGCGTGTAGCCGCCCATGTCAGTCTTTTCAGGCGGCATGCGCGCTTTCCTGCTGGCGGCGGATCTCGTCCACGCATTCGGCGATCAGTCGCGGGCCGCAGTAGATCAGGCCGGAGTACAACTGCACCAGCGTGGCGCCCGCGTCGAGCTTTTCGGCCGCATCGCTGCCGTCGAGGATGCCGCCTACGCCCACGATGGGGACGCGCTCGCCGAGGCGTCGGCGCATGCCGCGCAGCACGTCGGTGGAGAGCGCGAACAGCGGCCTGCCGGACAGTCCGCCGGTTTCGTTGCCGCGCGGGTCGCCCGCCACCAGCGAGTGGTCAATGGTGGTATTGGTGCAGATCACGCCGTCGATACCGGTGGCGAGCAGGGTCTCGGCGATGCCGTCCTGTTCCTGCTCGGAGAGGTCGGGCGCGATCTTCAGCAGCATCGGTTTGCGCGCGCCGCTTTGCGAACCGAGCTGTTCCTGCCGTTCGCGCAGTGTGGTGACGAAGCGGCGCAGCGTGGCTTCTTCCTGCAGGTCCCGCAGGCCCTGCGTGTTCGGCGAGGAGATGTTCACCGTAATGTAGCTGGCGTGGGCGTACACGCGGTCGAGGCAGGTCAGGTAGTCGTCCACCGCGTGCTCGTTCGGGGTGTCCTTGTTCTTGCCGATGTTGATGCCGAGCACGCCGCGGTAGCTGGCTCGGCTCACGTTGCGCACCAGCGCGTCGACGCCTGTGTTGTTGAAGCCCATGCGGTTGATGATGGCTTCGTGTTGCGGCAGCCGGAACAGCCTTGGCTTCGGGTTGCCCGTCTGCGGCCGCGGCGTCACCGTGCCCACCTCGACGAAGCCGAAGCCCAGCGCACCCAGTGCGTCGAGATGGTCGGCGTTCTTGTCCAGGCCCGCAGCGAGGCCGACGGGGTTGGGGAAGCGGATGCCGAACGCCTGCACCGGCAGTGCGTCGGCGGGCCTGGCGACGAAGCGCATCAGCTCGCTGCGATGGGCCACGTCGAGGCCATACAGGGTGAGGCCATGGGCGGTCTCGGCATCCAGCATGAACAGCAAGGGGCGGAGCAGGTCGTACATTCAGAGTGTTCCCACGATGACTCGCGTGTCGTAGTCGAAGCTGATGTGGCCGTCCTGCTGGCAGCGGTTGAACAGTTCGCGCCGCGTCGAGGCGGGCTCGAACCAGTGGAAGGCCTGCGCCACCGTCACCAGCTCGACGCTGGCGTCGGGCAGGGCGGTGGCGTTGGCTGCGCCTTCGATGGCCGGGAAACCGGGGCGGTCGCCCAGCCACGCCGTGGCGGCCGCGCGCATCGCCGCGTTCGGCTCCACCGCGGTCACCGCGTGGCCAGCGTCGAGGAAAAGCTTGCTGGAGATGCCGGTGCCGGCGCCCACGTCGGCCACCTTCCAGGCGGGCGTGACGCCCTGTTTGCGTTGCAGCCAGTCCAGCATCGCGGCGGAATAATCGGGGCGGTAGCGCACGTAGTCGGCGACGCGGTCGCTGAAGCGTTTGGTGCTGCGCAGCGTGTTCATGGGGTCAACCCGAAAGGCCCTGGCCGCCGTCCACGCACAGCGTTTGGCCGGTGATCCAGCCGGCCCACGGCGAGGCGAGGAACAGGGCGGCGTGGGCGATTTCCTCCGGCTTGCCGTAGCGGCCGAACGGGATCCTTGCCAGCGTGGCCGCGTAGAGCTCGGGTTCGTCGTGCTTGCGCCGGTCCCACAGGCCGTTGGTGAATTCGATCGAGCCGGGCGCGATGGCGTTGACGCGGATGCGTTGCCCGGCGAGCTGCAGCGCCTGCGAGGTGGTGTAGTGGCTGAGCGCGGCCTTCATCGCGGCGTAGGCGGAGCCGTTGCGGCGCGGATGCACGGCGGCGATCGAGCTGGTGTGCAGGATGCTGGCGTGCGGCGAGCGTTGCAGGTGCGGCAGCGCGCAGCGCGAGGCGCGCACGGCAGCCATCAGGTCGACATTGAAATTCGCCAGCCAGGCCGCGTCGTCTTCGCTGAAGCCGTAGCCCGAGGCGTTGTTCACCAGCACGTCGATGCCGCCCAGCGCCCCGGCGGCGGCGTCGATCCAGCGGGCGATAGCATCGGCATCGGCCAGGTCGCAACCGGCCGTATGCGTGGCGTGGCCGAAGCCGGCGAGTTCGTCGCGCGTGGCCTGCAGCGCCGCTGCGCCGCGCGCGCAGATCGACACGGCCGCGCCGGCCTGCGCGAACGCCAGCGCGATGCTGCGGCCGATTCCTTTGCTGCCGCCGGCGACGGCGACGTGCCAGCCGCGGAAGTCGAAAGGCGGGGTGATGGATGCGTCGGGCATGGATGGCCTCAGTGCCAATGCGCGAAACCGAAGCCGAACACCAGCATGACGATGACGAAGACCACCAGCAGAACGCTGAGCGTCAGCTGCACATAGCCCAGCACCAGGCCGGCGACGGCCATGCCATCGCCCTCCAGACGCTGGTCGACGGGAGCGCGGCGGATTTCCCCACGCGCGAGGTGGCCGCAGATCACCGCGACCAGCGCGCCGACGAAGGGCAGCATCACCCAGGCAAGTACGCCGAACACCAGGCTCACGATGGCCAGCGAGCTGGTGGTGTTGCGTTGGGGCGGCGGGTAGCTCATGGTGGTGATCCTTGGAGTGAGCTTGAAGCCCAAGCCTTCAGGGGCGGGGCGACCACAGGGTGTTCCAAAGGAGCGGGTGACCGGGCCCCTCATCCCGGCCAAGGCCGGGATGAGGGGCCGAGTGCTTACAGGTCGAACTTGATGCCCTGCGCCAGCGGCAGCGAATCGGAGTAGTTGATGGTATTGGTCTGGCGGCGCATGTAGGCCTGCCAGGCGGTCGAACCCGACTCGCGGCCGCCGCCGGTCTCCTTCTCGCCGCCGAACGCGCCGCCGATCTCCGCGCCCGAGGTGCCGATGTTGACGTTGGCGATGCCGCAGTCGCTGCCGGCGGCGGACAGGAAGGCTTCCGCGCGCTTGAGGTTGGTGGTGAAGATCGAGGACGACAGGCCCTGCGGCACCGCGTTCTGCATGTCGATGGCGTCTGCCAGGTCGCGGTACTTCATCACGTACAGGATCGGCGCGAAGGTCTCGTGCTGCACGATCTCGGCGTCGTTGGTCAGGCCGGTGACTATGGCCGGCAGCACGAAGTTGCCGGGGCGCTCGATCGCTGCACCGCCGGTTTCCACCTTGCCGCCCGCGGCCCTGGCCTTGGCGATGGCGTCGAGGTAGGCGGCCACGCCTTCCTTGCTGTTGAGCGGGCCCATCAGGTTGGCCGGGTCGGTGGGGTCTCCGATCTTGCCTTCCACCTGCTTGTACGCGGCAATCAGCTTGGCCAGTACTTCGTCGTACACCGACTCGTGCACGATCAGGCGGCGAGTGGTGGTGCAGCGCTGGCCGGCGGTGCCCACCGCGCCGAACACGATGGCCGGGATCGCCAGCTTCAGGTCGGCGGTCTCATCGACGATGATCGCGTTGTTGCCGCCCAGTTCCAGCAGCGAACGGCCCATGCGCTTGGCTACGCGCTCGCCGACGTGGCGGCCCACCTTGGTGCTGCCGGTGAACGAGATCAGCGCCACGCGCTTGTCGTCCACGAACTGTTGCGCCAGCTCGCTGCCGGCGTCGTTGAACAGGAAGAACAGGTCGGGGAAGCCGACCTTATTCAATGCCTCGTTGCAGATCTTCATCGAGGCGATGGCAGACAGCGGCGTCCTGGGCGAGGGCTTCCAGATGCTGATGTCGCCGCAGATCGCGGCGATGAAGCTGTTCCACGCCCACACCGCCACCGGGAAGTTGAACGCGCTGATGATGCCGACCAGGCCGAGCGGGTGCCATTGCTCGTACATGCGGTGGCCGGGGCGCTCGCTGTGCATGGTCAGGCCGTACAGCTGGCGCGACAGCCCCACCGCGAAATCACCGA
Source organism: Rhodanobacter sp. (assembly GCA_027450005.1). Classification (GTDB taxonomy): domain Bacteria; phylum Pseudomonadota; class Gammaproteobacteria; order Xanthomonadales; family Rhodanobacteraceae; genus Rhodanobacter_A. Next base: position 25,948 of record DAIDKO010000032.1, read on the forward strand.
TGTCGATCATCTCCTGCACTTCGCCGTCGCCTTCCGGCTTGGACTTGCCCATCTCCAGCGCGACCAGCGAGCCCAGCGCGTCCTTGTGTGCGCGCAGCGCGTCGGCGCACAGGCGGATCGCCTCGCCGCGGCGCGGCGCCGGGGTGGCGCGCCACACCCTGAAGGCGGCCTGGGCGCACTCGACGATGGCGTCGTAGTCGGCGCGGCTGGAAGCGTGCACGCGGCCTAGCACCTCGCCGGTGGTCGGGTTCACCGGCTCCAGCACGCCGGCGTCGGTGGTCTTCGACCACTCGCCGTTGCCGAGGTAAGTGCCGGATTGGGTCTCGGCCAGGCCGAGCGCGGAGAGGATGCTGTGGGACATACGGACTCCAGTGCCGGACGCGCGTGGCGTCCTGATTCAAAACGCCGATTCTATCAGGCGGGGCCCCGCCGCCGGTTCGCGCGTTGCGGCAATCCATGCCAGAATCCACGGCCTGGCCCCGTAGCTCAGCTGGATAGAGCATCCCCCTCCTAAGGGGACAACGGGCCTTTTTGGACACCCCCGAAAAGTGGCCTCAGGCCTTGAAAAACCTAGCTTCCAAGCGGTTTCCGGGCGATGAGGC
>DAIDKO010000033.1 GCA_027450005.1 Rhodanobacter sp.
AATACCGATCCATCAATTCTGGTACCTGAATAGTTTATTGTGACAATATTGTCGGCTTCAGGTTTGGGGCCTGTTCCAAATGTAACAACCTCGTATTGTAAGCCACTTTGGGTAACGGATACTCCTGCTTTTTTTCTATCCAAGCTGCAGGTCAAGGCCGGTCAGGCCAATCCGTCGCCGCCGGTCGGTCCGGCGCTGGGTCAGCGCGGTCTGAACATCATGGAGTTCTGCAAGGCGTTCAATGCCGCCACGCAGAAGATGGAGCCGGGTCTGCCGATCCCGGTCATCATCACCGCGTACTCCGATCGCAGCTTCACCTTCATCACCAAGACCCCGCCCGCCACGGTGCTGATCAAGAAGGTCACCGGTGTCGCCAAGGGCTCGTCCAAGCCGAACACCGACAAGGTCGGCAAGATCACCCGCAAGCAGCTGGAAGACGTCGCAAAGCAAAAGGAGCCTGATCTGACGGCTGCCGATCTGGACGCTGCGGTGCGCACCATTGCCGGTAGCGCGCGCAGCATGGGCCTGGTGGTGGAGGGTTAAGACATGGCAAAGATCACCAAGCGTATGAAGGCCGCCCAAGCCGCTGTGCAGCCGGGTAAAGTCTACGGTCTCGAAGAGGCCCTGAAGATCGTCAAGGACAACGCCAAGGCGAAGTTCGCTGAATCCGTCGACGTGGCCGTGCGCCTTGGCATTGACGCCAAGAAGTCCGACCAGGGCGTGCGCGGCTCGTCGCTGTTGCCACACGGCACCGGCAAGACCGTCAAGGTCGCCGTATTCGTGCCGGCCGGCGAGAAGGCGGAGGCCGCCAAGGCCGCCGGTGCCGATGCTGTCGGCATGGACGACTTGGCCGAGCGCATGCAGGCGGGTGAGCTCGACTTCGGTCGTGTGATTGCCACGCCGGATGCGATGCGCGTGGTCGGCAAGCTCGGCCAGCTGCTCGGTCCGCGCGGCCTGATGCCCAACCCGAAGGATGGCTCGGTCACCGCCGACGTCGCCACCGCCGTGAAGAATGCCAAGGCCGGCCAGGTGAAGTTCCGCAACGACAAGGCGGGCATCATCCACGCCACCATCGGCAAGGCCACGTTCGAGGCTGCGCAGCTTGCGGACAACCTCAACACCCTGATCAATGACCTGCTGAAGGCCAAGCCGGCGACCGCCAAGGGCCAGTACCTGCAGAAAGTCGCGCTGTCGAGCACGATGGGCGTCGGCGTTGCCGTCGACATGTCTTCGCTGAGCATCGCGACCAAGTAAGAGTGTTTTCCCGCGCGGCGGCATGCCGCGCGGGCCGTTTTTGAGGGCAGTCCGGACGCAGGGCCGGGCAGCCGTCAAAGACCGCAGGCGCAATCGGTAGGCGACGACGACGGGCAGGGAGCTCGCTCATGGCAGGGAATCGCCGTCGCCGCCAAGCCGGTCGCTTAATCGGATGCCCGACATCCAGCCTGCGCAGATGGTGCCGCCCCCACTGGAATGATTCGTCGTTCTGGAAAGGCCACCACCCGGGACGTTCCGCGTCCCCGACGTCACGGACGGCGTCGCCCAGGACCGCAAGCGGCAGGAGCCGTGAGCGGAGTTCATTTGGAGGAGTGCAATGGCTCTCAATCTGTCCCAGAAGCAACAAGTAGTCGCCGAGCTGGCAGGAGTCGCCGCGAAGGCCCACTCCCTGGTCGCCGTCGAGTATGCGGGCACCACGGTCGAGCAGATGACCGCGATGCGCAAGAAGGCCCGCGAAACCGGCGTGTTTCTGAAGGTAGTCAAGAACACGCTGGCATCGCGCGCCGTGGCAGGCACTGAGTTCGAGGTCGTCAAAGACGCCCTGACCGGTCCGCTGCTGTACGCGTTCTCGACCGAGGAGCCCGGCGCTGCCGGTCGCCTGATCAAGGAATTCGCGAAGACCAACGACAAGCTCAAGGCTAGGGTCGTCTCCGTGGAAGGCAAGCTGCTGCCGGCCGCGCACGTCGACGTGCTGGCCTCGCTGCCGACTCGCGAAGAAGCCCTGGCCATGCTGGCCCGCGTGCTCGCCGAGCCCGCCGCGATGTTCGCCCGCGCCATCAAGGCCGTGGCCGACAAGCAGGGCGGCGGCGAAGTCGCCGCGGAAGCCACGGCGGAAGCCTGAGCTCGACGCTTATCCCATTCGAATCAATTTCCAGAGGAAATCAACATGTCCCTGACCAACGAACAGATCGTTGAAGCCGTCGCCGCCAAGTCGCTGATGGAAGTGATGGAGCTGGTGAAGGCCATCGAAGAGAAGTTTGGCGTGTCCGCCGCTGCCCCGGTGGCTGTGGCCGTCGCCGGTGGCGCTGCTGCCCCGGCTGCCGAAGAGCAGACCGAGTTCGACGTGATCCTGAAGTCTGCCGGCGACAAGAAGGTCGACGTGATCAAGGCCGTCCGCGCGATCACCGGCTTGGGCCTGAAGGAAGCCAAGGACCTCACCGAAGCTGGTGGCGTCGTGAAGGAAGCCGCTTCCAAGGAAGACGCGGCGAAGTTCAAGAAGGACCTGGAAGCTGCTGGCGCCACGGTCGAACTGAAGTAATCGGCGCTCTTGCGCGCCGTCGGTCCGACCTAGCGCAAGCCAAGCCTGGGGGCGAAAGCTCCCGGGCTTTGGCCGCTTACGGGATTCCGCGGTGCGAGGGCCAGGATGGCCCGCCGCGACTCGGGCGCTAGCGCCCAAGTCAGCGGAACCGCCCCCGGCGGACGAGCAATGCATGGGCAGGAGCCCGTTTATTGCCCATCGAGCACGGAGGCTCTTGCTCTGAGGCATCGCGGCTGTCGATTCGCCAAGAGTCGATAACCGCGATCCCCCAGATCCAGCCTTCATCATTTCAGCCGGTGCGTGCACCACCGGCGCCACTGCGAACCGAGGCGTCAACCCATGACCTACTCGTTTACCGAGAAGAAGCGCATCCGCAAGGACTTCGGCAAGCGGCCCCCCGTGCTGGGCGTGCCCAACCTGCTGACCATCCAGACCGATTCCTACCGGGAATTCCTGCAGGAGCACGTCGCTCCGAAGCAGCGCGAAGACAAGGGTCTGCACGCCGCCTTGAAGTCGGTATTCCCGATCGTGAGCTACTCGGGCAACGCCGCACTGGAATATGTCGACTACCGCCTCGGCGAGCCGGGCTTCGACGAGCGTGAATGCCGCAACCGTGGCATGACCTTCGGCGCGCCGCTGCGCGTGACCGTGCGCCTGGTCATTTACGACAAGGACAGCCCGGCCTCAAAGAAGGCCGTGAAATACGTCAAGGAGCAGGAGGTCTACATGGGCGAAATCCCGCTCATGACCGACACCGGCACCTTTATCATCAACGGCACCGAGCGCGTCATCGTCTCGCAACTACACCGTTCACCGGGCGTGTTCTTCGACCACGACCGCGGCAAGACGCACAGTTCCGGCAAGCTGCTGTTTTCCGCCCGCGTGATCCCCTACCGCGGTTCGTGGCTGGACTTCGAGTTCGATCCAAAGGACGCGCTGTTCACCCGTATCGACCGTCGCCGCAAGCTACCGGTGACGGTGCTGCTGCGCGCGCTGGGCTATAGCAACGAGGAGATGTTGGCCATCTTCTTCGAGCACAACGTGTTCCATCTTGGCGCCAAGGGCGGCACCACGCTGGAGCTGGTCGCCGAGCGCCTACGCGGCGAAACGCTCTCGTTCGACCTCGCCATCGGCGGCAAGGTGCTGGTAGAGGCCGGCAAGCGCATCACTGCGCGCCACGTGCGCCAGTTGGCGGCCGAGAACATCACTGCGCTGGAAGTGCCGGACGACTATCCGGTCGGCCGCATCCTCGCTACCGACATCGTCGACGCCAAGACTGGCGAACTGCTGGCCGCGGCCAACGACGAGATCACCGCTGAGCAGTTGGAGAAGTTCCGCAAGGCTGGCATCGAGACGCTGCCCACGCTGTACGTGAACGACCTCGACCGCGGTGCGTACATCTCGCACACGCTGCGCATCGACAACACCAAGACGCCGCTTGAGGCGCTGGTGGAGATCTACCGCATGATGCGCCCGGGCGAGCCGCCGACCAAGGACGCCGCACAGAACCTGTTCTTCAACCTGTTCTTCACCTTCGACCGCTATGACCTGTCGGCCGTGGGTCGCATGAAGTTCAACCGCCGCGTGGGCCGCAAGGACATCCTCGGTCCGGGTGTGCTGTACGACTACAAGTACTTCGGCGACCGCAAGGAAGAAGAGTGCCAGCGCCTGGTCAAGGAGCAGGGCGATTCGTCCGACATCCTTGACGTGCTCAAGGTGCTGATCGACATCAAGAATGGCCACGGCACCGTGGACGACATCGACCACCTCGGCAACCGTCGCGTGCGTTCGGTCGGCGAGATGACCGAGAACACCTTCCGCATCGGCCTGGTGCGCGTCGAGCGTGCAGTGCGCGAGCGCCTGTCGCTGGCCGAGGCCGACGGCCTCACCCCGCAGGATCTGATCAATGCTAAGCCGGTGGCGGCGGCGGTGAAGGAGTTCTTCGGCTCCTCGCAGCTCTCGCAGTTCATGGACCAGAACAATCCGCTGTCGGAAGTGACGCACAAGCGCCGCGTCTCCGCGCTGGGCCCGGGTGGCCTGACCCGCGAACGCGCGGGCTTCGAAGTGCGCGACGTGCATCCGACCCATTACGGCCGCGTCTGCACCATTGAAACGCCGGAAGGCCCGAACATCGGCCTGATCAACTCGCTCGCGGTCTACGCGCGCACTAACCAGTACGGCTTCCTTGAGACACCGTACCGCAAGGTGGCGAACGGCAAGGTCACCGACAAGGTGGATTACCTGTCGGCGATCGAGGAAGGTGATCACGTGATCGCGCAGGCGAACTCGCCGCTGGACAAGCACGGCGCCTTCGTCGAAGAGTTCGTGTCCTGCCGCTTCCGTGGCGAATCCGAGCTGCGCCCGGCGTCCGAAGTCGACTACATGGACGTCTCGCCGATGCAGACCGTGTCGGTCGCGGCGGCGCTGGTACCGTTCCTCGAGCACGACGACGCGAACCGCGCGCTGATGGGCGCGAACATGCAGCGTCAGGCCGTGCCGACCCTGCGCTCGCAGACCCCGCTGGTGGGCACCGGCATCGAGCGTGCCGTGGCGCGCGACTCCGGCGTCATCACCACCGCCAGGCGCGGCGGCGTGATCGACCAGGTTGACGCCGGCCGCATCGTGGTGCGCGTGAACGAGGACGAGGTGGGCGAAAACGACGCCGGCGTCGACATCTACACGCTGACCAAGTACACCCGCTCCAACCAGAACACCAACCTCAACCAGCGCCCGCTGGTGAACGTGGGCGACGTAGTAGCGAAGGGCGACACGCTGGCCGACGGTTCGTCGACCGACCTGGGTGAGCTCGCGCTCGGCCAGAACATGCTGATCGCCTTCATGCCGTGGAACGGCTACAACTTCGAAGACTCGATCCTGCTCTCCGAGCGCGTCGTGCAGGAAGACCGCTACACCTCGATCCACATCGAGGAGCTGGCCTGCGTCGCACGCGACACCAAGCTGGGCGCCGAGGAAATCACCGCCGACATCCCGAACGTGGGCGAGCAGGCGCTGGCTCGCCTCGACGAGAGCGGCATCGTTTACATCGGCGCCGAAGTGAAGGCGGGCGACATCCTGGTGGGCAAGGTTACGCCGAAAGGCGAGAGCCAGCTGACGCCGGAAGAGAAGCTGCTGCGCGCGATCTTTGGCGAGAAGGCCTCCGACGTAAAGGACAGCTCGCTGCGCGTGCCGCCGGGCATGGACGGCACCGTCATCGACGTGCAGGTGTTCACCCGCGACGGCATCGAGAAGGACAAGCGCGCCAAGCAGATCGAGGAAACCGAGATCAAGCGCATCCGCAAGGACTTCGACGACCAGTTCCGCATCCTCGAAGGGGCCATCTACAACCGCATGCGTGCCCAGCTCGTCGGCCAGACTGCGGTGAGCGGCCCAGGCGGCCTGAAGCGTGGCGCCGAGGTCACCGATGCCTACCTTGATGGCCTGAAGAGAGACGACTGGTTCAAGATCAACGTCAAGGACGAGTCGGTCACCGAGTTCCTCGAGCGCGCCGCCGACCAGGTCAAGCGCCACAAGGAAGAGTTCGACAAGCGCTTCAAGGAGAAGCAGGGCAAGATCACCCAGGGCGACGACCTCGCGCCGGGTGTGCTGAAGATGGTCAAGGTGTTCCTGGCCGTTAAGCGTCGTATCCAGCCGGGCGACAAGATGGCCGGCCGTCACGGCAACAAGGGCGTGGTCTCCAACGTGGTGCCGGTCGAGGACATGCCGTACATGGCTGACGGCACCTCGGTGGACATCTGCCTGAACCCGCTGGGCGTGCCGAGCCGCATGAACATTGGCCAAATCCTGGAGGTGCACTTGGGCTGGGCCGCCAAGGGGCTAGGCAAGAAGATCCAGCAGATGCTGGAGGCGCAGGCCAAGGTCAAGCAGATCCGCGAGTTCCTAGACCAGATCTACAACCACCACGTCGCCGGCGCGGTGCAGCACGTCGACCTCAAGTCGCTGACCGACGACGAGATCCT
>DAIDKO010000034.1 GCA_027450005.1 Rhodanobacter sp.
GTTTGCCCTCTCGTTCCCAGCGACGAATCGTGCTCGTCGCTCGACCGATACGTTGGGCGAATTCGCTTATCCGATATTGATTGCTCATAGTGAGTATTTATAGATAGGTATGAGCACATATCAAGCATCAGTTAATTACTCTCGGCAGTCCCGCCGCCCCTCGTTGGAGAACTCCATGCGACTTCACCTGCCGCTGGCCTTGGCCTTGGCCGTCCTGCTCGCCGGCTGCACCGCCGCACCAGCGCGCCCGGCAGCGCGCCCGGCAGCGGGGCCGGTGGCCGAGGTGGCCGCCAACGACAACCTCAACGCGGTGGCGTGGGCGCAAACCGCCATCGAGCATGATCTGGTCTACCTCCAGGCGTACCGCGACGCGCAATCACGCCTGCTGGGCGCCCTGCACGACCCCCACTGGGATGCGCTCACGAAGGAAGACCGCGTCGTGCCCGCCGCCGGCCTGCCGCCCGCCGTGGTGCTCGACATCGACGAGACCGTGCTGGACAACTCGGCCTACCAGGCGCGCCTGGTGAAGAGTGGCGGCGCCTACGACGAAGCCAGTTGGGCCGCGTGGTGCAAGGAAGAGCGCGCCCGCGCCCTGCCCGGGGCACTGGCCTTCACCCGGTTCGCCGCCGCCCACGGCATCGCGGTGATCTATCTGTCCAACCGGGCAAAGGACCTGGACGCGGTTACGTTGGCCAACCTGCGCAAACTCGGTTTTCCGGTCTCAGGGCCCGACGCGTTTCTTGGCTTGGGCACGGTGGAGCCAGGTTGCACGCAGGTTGGCACCAGCAAGGGCTGCCGCCGCCAGCTGGTGAGTCGTCAGTACCGGGTGCTGATGCAGTTCGGCGACCAGTTAGGTGATTTCGTGGATGTGCACACCAATACCGAGGCTGGCCGCAGGCGGGCGATCGCCGGCTACATGCAGTGGGTCGGCCGGCGCTGGTTCGTGCTGCCCAACCCCACCTACGGCTCCTGGGAGCCTGCGCTGTTCCACAACGACTGGCGTGCGCCGGCGGCGAAGCGGCGCCAAGAAAAGATAAATGCCCTGCGTTATAACTGATTAAAAACATAAAGTTGCAAGAAGAAACAAAAGTATTGCCTCAACTTCAGGGTCCCGCTACCATCTCCCCGCCTACCTGCTGCTGACCGCGCGTTTTCTGCAGGCAAGGCCATTTCCCTTCCGGCCCAACCGGATTGCCCCGCGAGGCTCGCTACCGCGGGGCTTTCTTTTTCGAGCACCCGGCTTGCTCGTCCTGCCCGTCGAGGCGAGGCCCCGTGAGGGTGTCCCGTGGAAATGGGCGCCAGAAGAGGCGTACCCAGCCCGCAGGTTCCTGCGAACAAACCTTGTACGCCGCTTGCCGCGCCGCTTACCCTGACCGGCCACGCCACGTTCGCCGCCGCTTGCGAGACCCGTCCATGCGCTTCCGTTCCCTCCGCCGCGCCCTCCTGCTGCCCCTGATCGCCACGCTGATGCTGGCTGCCTGCCACGGCAACGAGGCCGCGCAAGCCGGCGGCGACACACCACAAGCCGCCGTACAGGGTTCGATCGACCTGCTCAAGGCCGGCAACTTCGACGGCCTGTGGAAACACGCGCTGCCGCCGAAGGACTACGCCACGCTGCGTGCCGATTGGAGCCGTGACAATGCGAAGCGGCCACCAGCCAGCGCCATGGACGAGACGCGCTTCGATGCCGCGTTGCAGAAGCTTTCCGCACCGGACGCAGCGGCCAAGCTGTACGCCGAAGTGCAGCCCAAGCTGGATCGGATGCGGCGGCAATACGCGGATCAACTACCGGTACTGGTGGCCATGGGCGGCGCACTCCTCAAGAACCGCCTGACACAAAACCCGGACCTGGACGCCGAACAGAAGACGCTGGCCAACCAGCTGATCGACGTACTGACGCCATGGGCGCAGCGGGCACCTTGGTTCGACGACGCCAGGGCGAAGCAGGCCGTCGGTGTGCTGGTGTCCACCGCGCACCAGCTCGATCTCAAGAGCCCGGGACAACTGCACGCGATGGACTTCGATGCGGCGATGGCCAAGTACGCCATCGGCTATGCCGGACTCAAGCAGGCGCTGGCGCTTTACGGCCTGTCGATAGACGACACGCTGGACTCGATGAAGCTCAGCACCGTTTCCGACCGAAACGGCCATGCCGTGGTGAAGATCGACTACACCTTGCTGGGCAAGCCGCTCAGCACTGAAGCCGACCTCGTGCAGCAGGATGGCCGCTGGTATAGCCAAGCGCTGATCGACAGCGTGCACAAGGCCGATGAACAGCTGCTGCAGCCGGCGGCGACGGGCAGCGTGGCCGCTCGTTGATCACCACCGCCTGGCAGGAATGCGCCCGGCACGCGGGGCGGCGCACCACACGCCCAAGCATGGTTTCGACGGCCAACCGGTAGAATACGCGGATGCAGAACATTTCCCAGGCGGAACCCTCCCGCCGTCGCAATCCCTGGTGGTTCCGGCTGGCCGGACAGCTGTTGCAGCCCTGGCTGCGGCTTCGCCGCGACCCGGCGGAACCGGCCACCCTGCTCAAGGCCGGCGTGCCGGTGTGCTACGTGATCGAGCGTGACGGCTTTTCCGACGCGCTGATCCTCGACCGCGCCTGCCGAGAGGCCGGCCTGCCCAGCCCCCTGCAGCCGCTGGCGGGCACCCGCCGCAAGCGCTCGGTGTTCGCGCTGATGCGCCGCGACGGCTGGCTGTTCGGACGCAAGCGCCACCGCTCGCCGAACGAGCCGCTGGGCCAGCTGGTGCAATCGCTGGAAGGCCTGCCCGAACGCGACATCCAGATCGTGCCGGTGTCGATCTACGTCGGCCGCGCGCCGAACCGCGAGTCGGGCTGGTTCAGCGTGCTGTTCTCCGAGAACTGGGTGATGGTGGGCCGCTTCCGCCGCCTGCTGGCGGTGCTGCTGAACGGCCGCGACACAACCGTGCATTTCGCCGAACCGGTGTCGTTACGCGAGGTGCTAGCCGAATCCGGCGAGTTGCCGCCGCCGCGCTTCGCGCGCAAGCTCGCGCGCGTGCTACGCACCCACTTCCGGCGCATCCGCGCCGCGGTGATCGGCCCCGACCTCTCGCACCGGCGCACCGTGGTGGACGACGTGCTCCGCGCCGAACCAGTGCGCGCGGCGATTGCCGCCACCGCGGCAAAGGAGAAGATAAGCGAGGCCAAAGCCTGGCGTCGTGCCCAAAAGATGATGTTGGAGATCGCGGCCGACTACTCGCACCCGGTGGTGCGCTCGGTGTCATTCCTGCTGTCCAACTTCTGGAACAAGCTGTACGACGGCATCGCGATGCACCACTTCGACAAAGCCCGCGCCGCTGCGCCTGGCTTCGAGGTGGTGTACGTGCCCAGCCACCGCAGCCATGCCGACTACCTGCTGCTCTCCTACCAGTTGCACATATCCGGCGTGGTGCCGCCGCACATCGCCGCGGGCGTCAACCTCAATCTACCGCTGATCGGGCCGATCCTGCGCCGCGGCGGTGCGTTCTTCATGCGCCGTACGTTCAAGGGCAACGCCCTGTACTCGGTGATCTTCAACGAATACATGGCGCAGCTGATCGACCGCGGCGTGCCGATGGAGTACTTCGTCGAAGGCGGCCGCTCACGCACTGGGCGGCTGCTGGCGCCACGCGCCGGCCTGCTCTCGATGACGGTACGCGCCTTCCTGCGCGCTCCGCGCCGGCCGGTGCTGTTCCAGCCGGTGTACATCGGCTACGAAAAGCTGATGGAGGGCAAGAGCTACGCGGGCGAGCTCAGCGGCCAGCCCAAGGAGAAGGAAACCCTGCTCGCGCTAGTGCGCGGCATCGGCGGGCTGTTCAGGCAGCGCTACGGCCACGTCACGATCAATTTCGGGGAACCGATCGAATTGAATCCGCTGCTGGATACAGCGGCTACCGATTGGCGCGGTGCGGGCACCGATCCGGACGCCAAGCCAGAGTGGCTCAGCGGCCTGGTCGACCGGCTCGCCGGGCAGATCCAGATCAACGTCAACCGCGCCGCTGACGTCAACCCTATCAACCTGCTGGCGCTCACCCTGCTGGCCACGCCCAAGCATGCGATGGCCGAGAGCGACCTGCTCGCGCAGCTCGAACTCACCCGCGCGCTGCTGCTGGAACTGCCGTACTCCGACCGCGTCACCATCACGCCGATGGACCCCGCCGGCATCATCGCCTACGGGGAGCAGATGGGCTGGATCCGCCGCATCAAGCACCCGCTGGGTGACGTGCTGGACGTGGAGGCCGAACAGGCGGTGCTGCTCAGCTATTTCCGCAACAACGTGCTGCACCTGGTCGCCGTCGCCGCCTGGGTGGCCTGCTGCTTCCTCAACAACCGTCGTGTGTCGCCCGCCTCGGTGCAGCGGCTCGGGCGCGTCATCTACCCGTTCCTACAGGGCGAGCTGTTCCTCGCCTGGGACGAGGACGGCTTCGTCGCCGAGCTTCGGTCCACCATCGATTTCTTCGTGCGCCGTGGCCTGCTGGAGACCACCAGCGACGGCCACCTGCTGGAACGCGCGCCGGGCCAGGACGACAGCGCCTACCAGCTGCGTATCATCGCCCGCAGCCTGATCCAGGCCTTCGAGCGCTACTACATCGCGCTTGCCGCGCTGGCCAAGCACGGCCCACACGCACTCACCGCCGCCGAGCTGGAGAACACCTGCACGCTCACCGCACAGCGGCTGTCCCTGCTCAACGAACTCAACGCGCCGGAGTTCTTCGACAAGGCACTGTTCCGCGGCTTCATCCAGAAGCTGCGCGAACGCCGCGTGGTGTGGACTGACGCCGCCGGCAAGCTCGATTTCGACAACGCGCTGGACGAGATGGTGCGTGACTCGCGCTTGATCCTCTCCCGCGAGATGCGCCACTCCATCCTGAAGATCACTCCCGGCGGCGAGCGCGACGTCGCCGCCGCGGAAACCGTCCCCGAGCCGACACCCTATACGGCCGCGGAACTGCACCAGCGCCACGTCGAAGCCGAACACGCGTTGCACGACACCGACGGACACGAACCCGACAAGCAGGGCAACCTGCCGCTTTGAGGCATCGCCATGAACGAGCAGTCCACCACCCATTTCGGTTTCCGCGACGTGCCCGTCGCCGACAAGCAGAAGCTCGTCGGCGAGGTGTTCACCTCGGTCGCGCGCAGCTACGACCTGATGAACGACCTGATGTCGTTCGGCATCCACCGCCTTTGGAAGCGCCACTTCGTAGCAATCAGCGGCGTGCGCAAGGGCGACCGCGTGCTGGACCTCGCTGGCGGCACCGGCGACATCGCGGCGCTGCTGAAGCCCGTGGTGGGCGAGCAAGGCGAGGTCATCGTCGGCGACATCAACGCCGCCATGCTCGGCGTGGGCCGTGACCGCCTCACCGACCGCGGCCTGGTCGGCGGCCTGCGCTGGGCCCAGCTCAACGCCGAGTGCCTGCCGTTCCCCGACCACAGCTTCGACGCCGTGACCATGGCCTTCGGTCTGCGCAACGTCACCGACAAGGACAAGGCGCTGGCCGACATCTGCCGCGTGCTCAAGCCCGGCGGCCGCGCGCTGGTCCTGGAGTTCTCCAAGGTGCAAAGCGAGCTGTTCGGCAAGCTCTACGACTTCCACTCGTTCAAGGTGCTCCCCAAGCTCGGCCAGCTGTTCGCCGGCGACGCCGGCAGCTACCAGTACCTCGCCGAATCCATCCGAAAGCATCCCGACCAGCAGACGCTGAAGGGCATGATGGAACGCGCCGGCTTCGGCCGGGTGGAAGTGCGCAACCTCTCCAACGGCATCGTGGCGATCCACCGCGCGTACAAGTTCTGAGCTGAAGCGCAGCCCCGGCGGGGTGCCGCCGGTTGACCCAGGTCAGTGGCACGCCGTGGTCCGAGGCATAGGGTGGTGTCCCCGTCCCCGCGAGCACACACCGATGTCACTTGATACCGTCTTCGAACCGCACACCCACCTCTTCGACGCGCGCGGCGTGGCCCGGCGCTTCCGTCACTCGGCAACCTTCGGCGCGATCGGCGTGCTGCGGCCGGGCGAGACCATGCGCTTCGTCAACGACCACGATCCACTGCCACTGATCGCGCAGCTGCGCGCACGCTTTGGCGAGCACCTCACCGTAACCTACCGCGACCGCGACACCGATGCGGTGGTGGTTGATTTCGGCATCACCGGCCTGCCCGGGGAGTGACGGCCCATCCGGGCCTTTCGGCATGGCGTTGAGCGGAAGCGCGACCGCAATCTGGGCCGCCCCAGAGGCCGCGTCGCCGTTTCGGACATCCCGTTCTTGCCTTCCTGGTCATCCCTGCCGTGGAGGGCGACGATGCATCCGGCACCTTGGCAGCGGGTCGATTCGGGCTCAGGGCGTGCGCAGATCCTGCAACAAGGTTCCCGCGCGACGAGCCTCGTCCTCGTGCTCCGGGTCGCGCCAGGCTTCGGCCAGAGCCGCGTCGTACCACTCGCGCATGGCCGGTAGGCCGAGCAGGCGTTGCGCATAAGCCATCGTGTCGGCGGCGAGCTGCAGCCCGTAGCTCTGGATGCGGAACGCCACCGGCGCGTAGAACGCGTCCACCGCGGTGAAATCACTGCCGGCGAGGAAGGGACCGCCGAAGCGTGCCAGTCCCTCGCGCCAGAGCTCCTCGATGCGCGCGACGTCCCTGCGCAGCGCGGCGCTCGGCGCCTCCACGCGCACGCGCACGCCGCAATTCATCGTGCAGACGCTGCGCAGCGCGGCGTAGCCGGAATGCATTTCGGCGGCGGCGCAGCGCGCCCACGCACGTGCCTGCGGATCGGCCGGCCACACGCCGGGATGCCGCTCGGCGAGGTATTCCGCGATCGCCAGCGAATCCCACACCACGCTGTCCCCGTCGCGCAGGCACGGCACCTTGCCGGTGGGCGAGAACGCACGGAACGCATCCCAGTTCGCGCCAGCACCGCCGTTGAACGGCACCAGCTTCTCGTCGAACGGGATGTCCAGCGTGCGCAGAAGCACCCATGGCCGCAGCGACCAAGAGGAGTAGTTCTTATTGGCGATGTAGAGCTCGTACACGCTGCACTCCTTGGGTTGGGATATCACGCCGAATCGGCCGTCAACGCCGCCGGCGCCACGGGACGGCGCCGCGCGTTGGCGAGCACCACGCCGCCGATCACGATGACGCCGCCGACCAGCACCATGGCGCCGGGCACTTCGCCAAGCCACAACCAGCCGATCACGATGGCCATGGGCGGCGAGAGGTAGATGAAGCTGGACACGCGCGAGGCACTGGCGCGATGCACCGCCACGTTCCACGCCAGATAACCGACGAAGCTCGGCGCGACGCCCAGCCACAGCAGCGCGGCAATGTGCGACCACGGCGCCACCGCCAGCGCCTGCGCCAGCCCGCCGGCGAATGGCACGCAGCCCAGCGTGCCGGCAAAGAACGCGAAAGCGGTGACTGCCAGCGTGCTGGAGCGCGCGAAAAGCGGCTTCTGTCCCACGAAGAAGATCGCCGAAGCCAGCACGCATACCAGCACGAGCAACGCCCTCGGATCGGCTTCCACCCGCTGCCCACTGGCCAGCACCACCAGCACCGTGCCAGCCAGAGCGATGGCGAGGCCGACCCAAGTGCGCAGGCTCAGTCGCTCGCGTAGCCACAGCGCGGACGCCGCCGCGGTCGCCGCGGGCACCAGACAGATGATGATGGAGGCGGTGCCGCTGGCGATGCGCGTTTCCGCCCAGTTGAGGCAGACGTGGTAGGTGGTGAGCCCGATCAGGCCCAGTACGAAGAGCTGCGGCCAGTCGCGCCGCGCCGGCAAGGGTACGCGCTTCGCCGCCAGCAGTGCGGCAAAGCACAGCGAGGCGATGGCGAGTCGTGAGAACGCCACCTCGCCCGGCGTGAACGAGGCCAGCGCATAGGCGATCGCGGCATACGCCGACGACCAGGTGACCAGCGCAATGGCGATGCAGACGAGGGCGCGCGCGTCGAGGCGCTCGGTGGCGCTCATGGATGGGTATTCCTGCGTTGGGGAGTGCGCATCCTAGTCCTGCCCGCGAGTTCGTTGAATCATGCCTCGGCAAGCGACGGCAACGTTCCGCCGTCGATCGAAACGAGATGCGGAGCATGCCACCTTTGAACCGCAAACCGAACTGGACGCCAAGGACTGGCAGCTGCTGGAGTCCCTGCAGCGTGACGCGCGACTGGGCTACGCTGAGCTGAGCCGCAAGCTGAAGCTTTCCGCGCAGGCCGTGGCCGAGCGGGTGAGGCGGCTGGAGGACGCCGGCGTGATCAGTGCCTGCCGCGCCGTGGTAGAACCCAAGCGGCTGGGCTACCGAATCAAGGCGATGGTGCGGCTGCGCTGCGACGGCGGCATCTGTTCACGCATCGGCTCCGTCGTCGCCGACATTCCGGAAGTGCTGGATTGCCACCGCCGGGCCGGCGAGGACTCCGCCATCCTGCGCGTGGTGGCGATGTCCATCACCCACCTCGAAAGCGTGCTCGACCGGCTGCTGAAGATCCAAGCCAGCATCAGCACCACCCTGATGGTACTGCAGGCACCGCATGCCAACCGCACGGTCACCCGCGCAATGCGGGAAGCCGCGCGCAAGTTGCCGCAGTATTGACGCGCACACAGCCGACGGCGCATGGTCGCTCCCCTCGACAGTCCCACGAGCGCATCGTCATCGGTGCTGCCGCCCGTCTCACCCGCCGGCGCCGATGACGAACTCGCCGATCCCGCCCCCATGACACGATTCCCGACCATGCGCGAGCTATACCCGCAAAACGAATCCTTCCGAACCCGCCGCTTTGCAGTGGACGCACGGCACACGCTGCATGTGGAGGAATGTGGCACGCCCGGCGCGCTGCCGGTCGTGTTCCTGCACGGCGGCCCCGGCGCCGGCATCGCGCCCTATCACCGCCGCTTCTTCGATCCGCAGCGCTGGCACGTGGTGCTGTTCGACCAGCGCGGCGCCGGGCAGTCCACGCCGTTCGCCGACCTCGTCGACAACACCACGGCGCACCTGGTCGCCGACATCGAGGCGCTGCGCGAGGAACTGGGGATCGAGCGCTGGGTGGTGTTCGGCGGCTCGTGGGGCTCCACGCTGGCGCTGGCCTATGCCGAGGCGCATCCCGAGCGCGTGCTAGGCCTGGTGCTACGCGGCATCTTCCTCGCCCGCGACGAGGAGCTGCGCTGGTTCAACGAGGAGGACGGCGGCGCGCGCTTCATCTTTCCCGAGCGCTGGGCGCGTTTCCGCGATTTCATCCCGGCCGCCGAGCGCGGCAACATGATCGAGGCGTACTGGCGGCGCCTCGACAGCGACGACGAAGCGCTGCGCCTCGCCGCCGCCCAGGCCTGGAGCGACTACGAGGGCGGCAGCACCACGCTGCTGCACGATCCCGACGCGCCCGGCGATTTTGCCGAGCCGCACAAGGCAGTGAGTTTGGCGCGATTGGAGGCTCACTACTTCCGACACGGCATGTTCCTGCCGCCGGACCAGCTGCTGCGCGACGTGGCGAGGCTGCGCCGCATCCCCGCCACCATCGTGCACGGACGCTACGACATTATCTGCCCGGTAAAGGCCGCGCTGGACCTCCATGCGGCCTGGCCGGAGGCGGATTTGCGCATCGTGCTCGCCGGCCACAGCGCCGCCGACCCGGCCATCGTCGACCAGTTGGTGCAGGCGACGGACCGGCTGGCCGACCGCTACGGCTGATCCACCCCCTGATCATTCACCGACGGCGGTCCGGTCTTCGTCCCGCGCCTGCCGCGGCGACCGTGCGCACTCGTGCTCGTGCTCGACGAGCCAGTGACGGAAAGCGGCCTCGTCCAGCGGGCGACAGAGCAGGTAGCCCTGCAGTCCGTCGCAGCCCATCCGCTCGAGCGCATGGCGCTGAAACTCCGTCTCGACGCCCTCAGCCATCGCGGCAATGCCGAGCCGGTGGGCCATGTCGACGATGAAGCCCGCCAGCGGCCGGCTGGACCCGGAGGCCAGATCGCCGACGAAGGCACGGTCGATCTTAAGCGTGTGCAGCGGCAGCCGCTGCAGGTGGCCCAGCGCGGAATAGCCGACGCCGAAATCATCCAGCGCCAGGTGGAACCCGGCGGCGGCCAGTTGCTGCAGGATCGCCAGTGCGGTGTCCGAATCCTGCAGCAAGGAGCCTTCGGTCAGTTCCAGCGTCAGCCGCGATGCGTCCACGCCTGCTTCGCGTACCCGCGCATCGAGCAACCTGGCAAGGCTCGGCTCCGCAAGCTGCCGGGCACTCAGGTTGATCGCGAGGCGCCCGCGGAAGGGTACGCCGTCGCCGTCCCATGTCCGGATACAAGCGCAGGCCGTACCGACCACCCAGCTGCCCAGCGCATGGATGAGACCGCTCTCCTCGGCGATCGGGATGAACTGTGCCGGCGGCAGGTCGCCCAGTTGGGGATGGCGCCAGCGCAACAGCACCTCGGCGCCGAGCAAATCGCCCTGTGGGCTGAGCTGGGGCTGGAAATGCAGGGAAAACTGCGTGTCCATCTCCCCCTGCTCCAGCGCCGCGCGCAGGCCACGTTCGAGCGTGAGGCGGGTATCGGCTTCCTGCTGCATGTGGGGCTTGAACAGCCGTACGGTGTTGCGTCCAGCCGCTTTGGCACGGTAGAGCGCGATGTCGGCACGGCGCAGCAGGTCGGCCACGCCATCCTCGCCTTCGGGAAACACGGCAACGCCGACGCTGGCGCCGACGGCGAGGACTCGATGGTCCACCATCACCGGTCCAGAGAGGCGCGCGATGAGGTTCGAGGCGATCTGCTGCGTCCGCGTCTGCGCATCGGTGGGGGATCCCCTAACCGGCTCCAGCAGCACTACGAACTCGTCCCCACCCAGACGTGCCGGGATCGCGCCCGGTGGCACCCCAGCGAGCAGACGGTCAGCGATCGTCTGCAGCAGGCGGTCGCCGACTGGATGACCCAGGCTGTCATTGATGGTCTTGAAATTGTCCAGGTCGATGAGCAGCAGCGCGGCGCAGTCGCCACTTGCCAGCGCGTCGGCGCGCACTTCGGCAAGGCGGCTGAGTAGCATGGCGCGGTTGGGCAGACCGGTCAGGCTATCGTGGTAGGCAATATGGTGCAGGTTGGACTCAGCCTCGCGACGCGTATGCGCCTCGGCCTCCAGTTGCAGGCGGGCCTCCTCCAGCTGCGTCGAGCGCTGCTGCAGCTGCGCCGCCAGCGACAGGCTCATCAGCAGCACGAAGGGCAGGAAGGAAAAGGCGTCCAGATATGGCGATCGCACGCCCAACAGGTCGATCACGATGTCGCCCCACAGCAGAGCCGCGAACTGCACCAGCAGGCAGGCGCCAAGCAAGCTGGCGAGCAGCCTTTCGCCGCCGCGGTACTGGCGCCAGGTCCGCCATAGCGCCCACAGAAACGCCGCGTACGACACCACGTGGAAAAACCAGCCCCAGGCCGAGATCGTGCCAGCCACGCCATACAGGTGCTCGCCCCAGGGAAGCACGATGCCGGGGGTCGCCGTTAGCCGGGTGTAGAACAGGGTGGTGGGCGTCGTCAGGTCGAGCCAGAGCAACAGCAGCGCCAGCAGAACCAGCACCCAATTCACCCGCCAACCCACCGCTGCGCCGGTGTAGGCGCTGATGAATGCGACGAACGGGGGAAAGAAGAGGATCGCCGCCCCTATCATCCAGCGGAGCGCGGCGGTCGCCCCGGGCAGGTTGCCGGCACCGAGCAACAGCAGGTTGCCCAGCGCGAGTCCGGCGATGCAGAGGCAAAGCATGGCATAGGACAGGTGGATGGCCTCTCGCCGGCGCCACAGCCCGATCACCACGAACTGCACACCGGAGGCAAACGCGATGCCGGTGGTGGCGATCAGCGCCGCCGTGAAATAGCCGAACCCCGGCAGATCCTTGTCGACCAGCATGCGTTCCTCCGCGAGCCCCAGCCACCGCCACGCGACGGGCGGTGACCTCCCCGATCGCCAGCTTGCACTTTTTTGCGACCGCGCGACAGGCCCTCCCGCCGGGGTTCGACCGGGCCTTCCGCCACGGGCGGGTGCCGGCAGGGCGGTGGCATACTTTGTGTTTACGTCCCTTTGCCGGAGCCGCTGCATGCGCCTGCTTGCCGTCCTTGCCCTTTGCGCGCTTGCCTTGCCGCTGGCGGCCCGGGCCAACGATCCGCATTCCTGCGCCCAGCCCGACCCGGTGGTGGTGACCCACCTTGATCTCGACCTGAAGATCAACTTACCGCATAAGCAGCTCGACGGCGTGGCCACGCTGAAGCTCGACTGGAAGAACCCGAAGGCGCCTGCACTGGTGCTGGACACACGTGACCTGAAGATCGCTTCCATCGACGCGGTGGACGCCGACGGCAGGACCCGTACGCTGCAGTATGCGCTGGCGCCGGCCAACCAGGAGCAGGGGAGCAAGCTCACCATTGAGGCGCCGCGACATCCGACGCAGGCGCGCATCACCTACGCGACCTCGCCCGACGCCCCCGGCCCGCCGTGGTTGCCACCCGCGCAGACGGCGAACAAGAAGTCGCCCTTCATGTTTCCGCAGTCCGAATCCGTCCATGCACGCTCCTGGGTGCCGCTGCAGGATTCGCCGGTGGCCCGCTTCACCTACGACGCCCACGTCACCGCGCCGAAGAACATCCGCGCGTTGATGAGCGCGCCCAATGACGCCAGGCATCCGCTGGACGGCGACGTCCGCTTCGAACAGCCGCTCCCGATCCCCTCTTACATGCGGGCGATCGCCGCCGGTGACATCGCGGTGAAGGAGACCGGGCTGCGTCCGGCGGCGTTTGCCAAGACACCCGAGGCCCTCGCCTATGCCAAGCAGGTCCACACCAGGGCGAAGGACGGCTACCACCCGCTGACGCAGCAGGCCATCGAACGGCTCTTCGCCAAGGCAAAGGAAAAGCAAGCAACCGCCAGCTAATCACCGGCAGCGCCATCCGCCGTTCCAGCCAAGCCGGAACCGCCGCACCCACGATCCGCGAGTCCCGATCATGCCCAACACCAGCACATCCCCCCGCCCGCTCTGGCAGCGCATGCTGATCCGCCGGCTGAAGTTCCTCGCCATCGTGCTGCTGCTGCTGGGGGCGCTGCTGGGCGGTAGCTACCTGCTTGCGCCACAATGGTTGTTCAACGCCAACATCGCGCGCGAGGCGATGGCCGCGCACCTGGAGAAGAAATCGGTGCAGGCCGGCGACACCCGCTGGTCGTACTACGAGGGCGGCAGCGGCCCCACCATCGTACTGCTGCACGGCTTCGCCGACAGCAAGGACGTCTGGCTGGACGTGGCCAAGCAGCTCACGCCGCACTTCCACCTCGTCATCCCCGACCTGCCCGGCTGGGGCGAGTCGTCGCGCAACATGAGCGCGAACTACGACATCGACGCGCAAGCCACCCGCCTGCAAGCGTTCGTGCAGACGCTGGGTCTCGGCCGCTTCCTGCTGGTGGGTCATTCGATGGGTGGCGCCATCGCCGGGGTCTACGCCGCCGAGCATCCCGAGCACGTGAGCGGGCTGGCGCTGCTGGACAGCTTCGGACTGAAGTTCAAGGAAAACGCCTTCGCGCGCGAGACGCTCGCCGGCAAGGACCCGCTGTCCTTCTCGCATGCGGCCGGCTTCTGGCGGGCCACCGACCTCGTGCTCGCTAAGCGTCCCGACATCCCCGGCCGTTTCGTGGACGTGCTGGTGGCGCGCAACGTGCAAGACCACGCCTTTATCGCCAAGGTGTTCGACGAGCTACGCCAGCCCTCGCAATACCTCGCCCTGCAGAACCGGCTCGGCCAGCTGACCATGCCGGTACTGGGTCTGTGGTGCAACGGCGACAAGGTCATCGATATTTCCGCCCAGGACAGCCTGCGCAACGGGCTCGTCCATGCCAGCGCGATTAGCACCAGTACGCTGGTCGGCTGTGATCACATCCCGCAGCTGGAGAAGCCCGGGGAAACCGCGCAGGTCCTCACGGCATTTGCGCTGTCGCATTGAACCATCACAACGCGCTGGAGCAGCCTCAAGCACGATCGGCGCGGCCAAATCGAGGCGGTCGCTGAACGTGCTTAAAGAACTCCCGGAACCAGCGCCTTGGTACGCCGCATGTACTCGGAATACGCAGTGCCAAACTGCTCGCACATCCAACGCTCCTCCAGTCGAAGCTTGAACCAGAAAGACAAGGCAACGACGGCCAGGCATACCATTGCACGCCATTGATCAATGCGCGTGAGTGCTAGCAACCCATGCGGGCCGCTGCGCTCTTACCCGCGGCCAATGGCGGTCAATCCGCCACGTCCGCCACCAGCCGATCCAGCTCTGCCTTCAACGTGGCGCCGTGCGTACGCAGCCAGGCGCGCTGTTCGCGCCACTCGGGCATCAGCTGCTCAACCTGCGCCCAGAAGCGTGGGGCGTGGCTGCGCACCTTGAGGTGGCAGAGCTCGTGCACAAGCACGTAACGCAGCGCGACCGGCGGCGCGAGCGCCAGCGCCAGGTCCAGGTTGATGCGGTCGCGGGTATCGAGGCTGCCCCACAAGCTTTTCATCGGCCGCACCTTCAACGCGGTGGGGGCAAGACCAAGCTGCGGCACGTAGAACGCCAGCCAGCGCGACACGTCACGGCGAATCAGCGCCTCGAGATGCGAAGCCAGCAGGCCGCGCGCCACCAGCAAGGCGCGTGTGTGCGGTCGCGGGATCACCAGGGTGAGCCCGCCGGCGGACGTTTCCACCTTCGGATACGCCCCCTCGTCCCAGTCCAGCGCAACTTCGTCGCCGCGCAACGGCAGCGTGGTGGCGTGTCCCACGCGCAGCGGCGGTCGCGGCTTCGCAACCAGGTTCAGTTCGTCGAGCTTCTGTTCCAGCCAGTCGGCATGATGGCGCAGGAACGCGCTGACCTGCGCCGGATGCGTGCCGTCGGGATAGGTTACGCGGGCGCCCTTGGGCGTGACGGTGAGACGCAGGCGCCGCGCACGCGGATGGGCGGCCTTGAGCACGCGGATGGTGTTGCCGCCTGCAGTCGCCAGTTCCAGCCAGTCACCTTCGAGATGCTGCGCCATGATCCTGCTGCCTGTAGAACCGGCACGTCGCCGAGCACGTGCCAGGAAGGCAGTATGTGGGGAGAACCGGGCCCGGGCGCAAGAGGCGACCGCCATGCCTCCCGCAAAGCCTTGCCTGGCGCCAATCTCAGCCGTCGCTGGGACGCGGCAGGCCGAACCATTCCTCCAGTTTGCCCAGGAGCCGCTCCAGCTCCAGCGTGAGCAGGGCAAAGCTGGCGTCGGCCTCGGCTTGGGCGTCCTCGTGGCTGTCGCCCATCTCGTCCATCACCACGTCGAGGAATTTCAGCTTGCGCACGATCAGGTCCTCGCCCAGCACGAAGCTCATGCGGTCGTCGAACACCAGGCCGAGCTGGAACACCTGCTTGCCGTTGCGCAGGTGCTCCTTCACCTCCTCGGCATCGAGGTCCTGACGGCGGCACTTGGCGATGGCGCCGGTGGCGGTAGCCGGGTCGCGCAGCTCCACCTCGTCACCCAGCGCGAGACCGGCGGGCAGCGTGCCGTTGGCGAGCCAGTCAGTCATCAGCACGCGCGGTCCTTCCTCCGGCGCTAGCGGCACGGCAGGGAAGCTGCCCAGCGCCTCGCGGATCTGGCTGAGCGCGTTCTCGGCGCTCTTGCGGCTGGCGGTGTCCAACACCAGCCAGCCATGCTTGGCATCAACGTAGGCGGACAGCCGCGAACTGCGCACGAAGGCGCGCGGCAACAGCTCGGTGAGAAGGTCTTCCTTGAGGCGCTTGCGCTCGCGGGCGCTGACCGTGCGGCCTTCCTCCTCGGCGATCTTCTGCACCTTGCGCTGCAGCTCGTCGTTGACCACCGCGGCCGGCAGCAGCTTGTCCTCGCCGCCCACGGTGACCAGGGTGCAGTGCTTCACCGCGTGGGTAAGCGCGGCCTCCTCGCCGCGGCCCACCGGCGGCACGAAGCCCTTGGTGAACATCTCCAACGGGCCACAGGGGCGCAGCCGGTGTTCGCCGAGCGCCTCGTCGAGACGCTTGAGATCGTCGGCCACGGCGGGGGAAAAGCGGAACAGGGTGAGGTTGCGGAAAAACATTGGGTCTCCATGCAGATGCGAAGGCCGCCCAGCGGCGGCCTTCGCGGAAACGACGAGGCGACGGAATCAGGCGCAGACGGTGGCGACGGCGCGCGTCACGTAGTCGATATTGTCGGTGTTGAGCGCGGCCACGCAAATGCGTCCGCTGGAGAGCGCATAGATGGCGAACTCCTCCCGCAGGCGGTCCACCTGGGCCTTGCTCAGGCCGGAGTAGGAGAACATGCCAGCCTGCCGGTTGATGAAGCCGAAGTCCGATGCGCCCAGCGCGCCGAGCTTGTCCACGAAAGCCGCGCGCATGGTGTGGATGCGGGCGCGCATTTCGCCGAGCTCCCGATCCCACAACCCGCGCAGTTCGGCGCTTTCCAGCACCCCGGCCACCAGCTTGCTTCCGTGCGTGGCGGGGCTGGAATAGTTGGCGCGGATGGTGGTCTTGATGTTCGACAGCAGGCGTGCCGCCTCGCTGCGGTCGGCGCCGACGAAGCTCAGCGCGCCCACGCGCTCGCCGTACAGCGAGAACGACTTGGAGTACGAGTTGGCCACCACGAAGGCAGGAATGCCCGAGTCGGCCAGCAGGCGAACCGCGAGGGCGTCGTCGACCGAATTCTTGTCGAAGCCCTGGTAGGCCATGTCCACGAAGGGCAGAAGGCCGCGCTCCTTCACCAGCGCCACCACCTGCGCCCACTGCGCGGCATCCAGGTCCACGCCGGTGGGGTTGTGGCAGCAGGCATGAAGCAGCACCACGGTGCCTGGCTCCAGCTTGCCGAGGTCGACCAGCATGCCGGCAAAGTCGAGGCCGTGGCTGGCGTCGTCGTAGTAGCGGTAGTCGATCAACTGGAAGCCGGCCGTGCGGAACACCACGTGGTGGTTACCCCAGCTGGGGTTGCTGATCGCCAGCCTCGCCTTCTCGCCCAGCACCTTCTTGAGCAGGTCCGCGCCCACGCGCAGCGCGCCGCTGCCGCCGATGGTCTGGGCGGTGGCCACGCGACCGGCGTCGAGGATGGTCGCGTCCTCGCCAAACAGAAGCTTCTGCGTGGCGCGGTTGTACGCCGGCAGCCCGTCGATGGGCAAGTAGTTGCGCGGCTGATCATCGCGCGCCAGCGCCAGCTCCACCTGGCGCACTGCGTCCAGTACCGGCACCTTGCCCTGCTCATCCACGTAGATGCCCACGCCGAGGTTCACCTTCTCTTTGCGCGGATCGGCCAGGTAGGTTTCGGTGAGGCCGAGGATCGGATCGCCCGGCGCCATTTCAACGGAAGCAAAGATGGACACGTGATTTCTCGCTGCTTTTGACATGGAATTTCAAATGGAAGTATGGACGTCCATACAAACGAACGACCTATGATCTCAGATTTCGCCACCGCCTGCGCCAAGACCTTCGAAATCGAACAGCCTGCGGTCAGTCAGCTGCGAGGGCGCCACGTTGCCCAGCGCGCGGAACATCGTCTCGCTACGGCCGGGAAAATCGCGCTCCCACTCGTCCAGCATGCGCCGCACCTGCTTGCGCTGCAGGTTCTCCTGCGAGCCGCACAGGTTGCAGGGGATGATGGGGAACGCCCTCAAGGCCGCGTATTCGGCGATCTCGCTCTCGCGGCAGTACGCCAACGGGCGGACCACCACGTGACGGCCGTCGTCCGAGCGCAGCTTGGGCGGCATCGCCTTCAGGCTGGCCTGGTGAAACAGGTTGAGGAAGAAGGTGGCGAGGATGTCATCGCGGTGGTGGCCCAGCGCGATCTTGGTGATGCCGTTCGCCGCCGCCCAGGTGTACAACGAGCCACGCCGAAGCCGCGAGCACAGGCTGCACAGGGTCTTGCCCGCGGGAATCACCCGGGTGACCGTGCTGTAGGTATCCTGCTCGATGATGTGGAACGGCACGCCGCGCGAACGCAGGTACTCCGGCAGCACGTGCTCCGGGAAGCCCGGCTGCTTCTGGTCCAGGTTCACCGCGATCAGCTCGAAGCGCACCGGCGCCTTCGCCTGCAGTTGCAGGAGCATGTCCAGCAGGGTGTAGGAATCCTTGCCGCCGGAAAGGCACACCATCACCTTGTCGCCATCCTCGATCATGCGGAAATCCGTGATCGCCTTGCCGACCTGGTGGCGCAGCCGTGTGGCGAGGCGCTCGACCTCGGCGGCGGGCGTGGCGGTGGTTTCGGGCAGCGCGGACATGGCGGGTACGACAGCGGGGGAATGGCCATTGTACCCGCCCGCCCGCGCCCGTCCGGCGCGCTACACTAGAGGAGTCTCCCCGTCGCGCACCGCCATGCCGGATCCTGCCGAAACCGCCCATTTGCTCGCCGAGTTGCGGCAGGAGCACCGCGACCTCGATACCGCGATCAACCAGCTGGCAAGCGTCCTCGGCCGCGACGAGCTGCAGCTCACCCGCCTGAAGAAACGCAAGCTGCTGCTGAAAGACCACATCGCGCGGCTGGAAAGCAAGCTGATCCCCGACCTGGACGCCTGATGGACTTCCCCCGGCGCACCCTGCTCCACGACGCCCACGTCGCGCTGGAACCGCTGACCCTCGACCACGTCCCCGCACTCGAGGTGGCCGCGGCCGATGGCGAGCTGTGGAAGCTGTGGTTCACCAGCGCGCCCGCACCCGGCCAGACCCAGGCGTACGTGGAGAAGGCGCTGGCTGGCGAGCGCGACGGCAACATGCTGCCGTTCGTGGTACGTGAACTGCGCAGCGGCGAGATCGTCGGCTCCACCCGCTACTACGACCTCGCGCCCGAGTTGCCGCGGCTGGCAATCGGCTACACGTGGTACGCCAAGCGCTGGCAGAAGAGCCACCTCAACACCGCGTGCAAGCGCCTGCTGCTGGCGCACGCCTTCGATACGCTTCACTGCGTCGCCGTGGTGCTGCATACCGACCACCGCAACCTCGACTCACAACGCGCCATCGAACGCCTGGGCGCCCACCGCGACGGCTTGCTGCGCAACGACAAGCGCCGTCCCGACGGCAGCCTGCGCCACACGGTCTGCTACTCCATCCTCGACCACGAGTGGCCCGACGTCAGCCGCTGGCTGGAGTTGCGGCTGGAGCGGCTGGCTGGCGCGCGCGACTGAACCGGGCGACGCTCAGCGTCGACGCGATCCACGCAGGCTGTCCACCGAGAAGCTGGCGATTTCCCCGCCACCGGCCAGGCGCCGCGATTGCCCCGGCGGCGGCCCCCAGGCGTGCGCGGTCACCACTTCCCAGGTGGCAGGGATGCGGCCGTCCACGCGCATCGCCTCGTAGGCGGCGAGCATGGCGCGGTAGTGGGTCTTCCCGGTGAGGTGGCGTTCGCGCGCCGCGTCCGCGTGGGTGGCGCCCAGGCCGCGCAATTCCTCCAGCAGCTTGCGCGGTTCACTGTAGGTGAGCGTGTAGCGTTCCACGTCCAGCACCGGATCGCGCAGGCCGGCGTTGAGCATCGCGTCGCCGATGTCGTGCATGTCGAGGAAGCGGCTCACGTGGGAGTATCCGTCCGCCGCGGCCCAGGCCGCGCGCAACTCCCTCAGCGTGTCAGGGCCGAAGGTGGTGAAGGCGAGCAAGCCGCCCGGCTTCAGCACGCGCGCGCACTCGCCGAACAACGCGGCAAGGTCGTTGATCCATTGGAAGCACAGGTTGGAATGCAGTACGTCCACGCTGTGGTCGGGGAAAGGCAGCGCCGTGGCTTCGGCGCAGACGCGGCGGAACGGCTTGAGCCAGCCGCTGTGCGCCCTGGCCTCGCGCAGCATCGGAAGCGCGAGGTCGACCGCGATCACTTCGGCCCTGGCGTAGCGCTGCTTCAGCAACGCGGTGCCTCGCCCCGTCCCTGCGCCCACATCGAGCACGCGCGCGGGCATCTCCAGGTAAAAATCTAGTCGCTCCAGGAGCGCCTGCTGCACTTCGCGCTGCAGGGCATCGTGCTTTTCGTAGCTACGCGCGGCGCGGCCGAAATTGCGGCGCACGCGCTCGCGGTCCAGGCGGAAATCAGTCATCGAAACGTTCCAGCAGCGGTTGCAGAGCCTGCGCCACTTCGTCGGGATAGGTGAAAAACGGCGCGTGGCCGGCACGTTCGATCTGCGTGAAGCGGCCCCGCGCCTGCTGCGCCGACCATTCCATCGCCTGCGGCGGTACCAGCCGGTCGCGGCGGCCGGCGATCCAGGCATTGGGCTGGCGCAGCCCGGGCAGGCGTGCGCGCAGATCACGGGTCTCCAGAATGCGGATGCCTTCCTGCAGCACGCGCAGCTCCGGCTCACCGCGCGCGAACGTGAGCTCCCGCAGATGGCGCAGCTCGGCGCGCGGATCGGGGCTGCCCATCGCCTCCAGTGCCAGGAAACGCTCGATGGTGGCGTGGTAATCGGCTTCCAGGTCCAGCGCGAGCTGGTGCACCAGCATGGCGTCGCTGCCCCAGGGCCAGTCTTCATCGCGCGCGAATTTCGGTGTGGCGCAGAGCATGGCGAGGCCACGCACTTGCTCGGGCTGCTCCAGCGCGGCCGTGAGCGCGATCAGGCCACCCAGCGACCAGCCCAGCCACAGCGCCGGCGGCGTAGCCTGCGCGATGGCAGCCGCGCAAGCGGACGGCTCCAGTGGCAAGCCGCAATGGCGCGAGTAGCCATGGCCCGGAAGGTCCACCACGTACATCGTGCAGCGGCCCGCCAGCGCGTCCACCAAGGGCGACAGCACGCCACCGTGCATCGCCCAACCGTGAATCAGCACCAGCGGCACCGGGCCGCGGCCCAGCGTTTCGATGTGCAGGCTCATGCCCGCTCGCCGGACGGCCGCAGGTCGGCACCGACCGCGCCGCGCCCATCGAACACAAAGCAGTCACCCTGCCAGTGCGCCCCGTCGGTGAGCTCCAGGTATTTCAGGATGCCTCCCTCGAGCTGGCGCACGTGCTCGATGCCGAGTTCCTGCATGTGCAAGGCCGCTTTCTCGCAGCGGATGCCACCGGTGCAGTACGACACCACCGTCTTGCCCGCATAGCGCGCGCGGTCGGCGGCCACAGCATCAGGGAAGGCCGTGAAGCTGGCGAGACGGTAATCCACCGCCTGCGCGAACCTGCCCACGTCGGTCTCGTAGTCGTTGCGGGTGTCCAGCAACACCACCTCACGGCCGTCGTCGTCGCAGCCGGCATCCAGCCAGCGCTTCAACGTGGGCGCGTCCACGGCCGGCGCACGGCCGCCCTCGGGGCGTATCGCCGGCATGCGCATGGTGATGATCTCCTTCTTCAGCCGCACGCGCAGGCGGCCGAACGGCACCGCCTCGGACAGCGATTCCTTCGCCTCCAACCCGGCAAAGCGCGCGTCAGCGCGCAGCCACGCCATGAACGCATCCACCGCTTCGCGCGGACCGGCGAGGAACAGGTTGATGCCCTCGGGAGCCAGTAGCACGGTACCTTTCAGCGCGAGCTCAGAAGCGCGCTCCTGCACGCGCTCGCGCAGGGCAGGCAGATTGTCCAGCGCGACGAAGCGGTAGGCGGAAAGGTTGACGACGTTCATGCGTACAATGTGAAAACGCGGCCCGCCATTATACGAGGCCAGCCATGGCGGCCCGAGGCGGCAGCGCACCCAGGGCCTCCAGCAATTGATCAACGTGCTCGTCTTCGTGCGTCGCTGACAGCGTGATGCGCAGCCGCGCCTGCCCCTGCGGCACCGTGGGCGGGCGGATCGCGGTGACCAGCAGGCCGCGCTGCTCCAGCGCCCGGGCGGCGTCCAGTGCGGCCTGCGCGTCACCCACCCGCAGTGGCTGGATCGCGCTGTGCGAGTTCATCAGCGGCAGGCCGAGCTGCGCAGCACCGGCACGGAAACGCGCGATCAGCGCCTGCAGTCTCTCGCGGCGCCCGTGTTCGCCACGGGCGATTTCCACTGCCGCGCAGGCCGCCGCAGCCAGTGCGGGCGGCATGGCCGTGGTGTAGACGTAGGGCCGCGCGAACTGCACGAGCCCATCGATCAAGGCCGCGGAGCCCGCCACGAAGGCGCCGCTGCAGCCCAGCGCCTTGCCCAGCGTGGCCATCAGCACCGGCACCTCACGCTGGCCGAGGCCGGCGGCCTGCACACTGCCGGCGCCTTCCACGCCCAGCACACCCAGGCCATGCGCATCGTCCACCATCAGCGTGGCGCGCTCGCGGGTGCACAGCGGGGCAAGTTCGGCCAGCGGCGCCACGTCGCCGTCCATGCTGAAAACGCCGTCGGTGGCGAGCAGTGCGGCGGCCTGCGGATGGCCTTGCAGCTGGCGTGCGGCGGCTTCGACGTTGCCATGCGGGTAACGCCTCAATTCGGCACCGGCCAGTTGCGCACCGTCGAGCAGGCAGGCGTGGTTCAGCTTGTCCTGCACGCACACGTCGCCCCGCACGAGCAGCGCCTGCATCGTGCCGAGGTTGGCCATGTAGCCGGTAGAAAACAGCAGCGCTCGTTCGCGCCCCGTCCACTCGGCCAGCATCTCCTCAAGCTGCGCATGCTCACGGCGATGACCGCAGATCAGGTGCGCCGAACCGCTGCCCACCCCCTCGTCGGCGGCAGCGCGCCTCAGCGCGGCGATCACCTGCGGATGTTGCGAAAGCCCGAGGTAGTCGTTGCTGCAGAAGCCAAGGAGCCGGCGCTCTCCGATTTCCAGCCAGGGACCTTCCACGTGCTCGACGGTGCGCAGCCGGCGACGCAGATTGGCGTATTCGCGTTCAGACGTCTGGACGGCCAGGCGTTCGAGCAGGTCGGTGCGGGGCATACGTCTGTCGCGCTATGGGTGGTCACCACGACCTTCGCCGGGATGACAGGGGGAGTCATGCCGCCGCACTGCACCCGCACCCATGGCCGCACCCTGAGGGCGCGGCCTCCATGAGGTCGGCGTGCACGGTGTCCGCTTGCTCGACCACCTCCATCGCGTGCAGGTCGAGGCGGCGGAACAGCGCGCGATCGTGCTCGGTGTCCGGGTTGCCGGTGGTGAGCAGCTTCTCGCCGTAGAAGATCGAGCCGGCGCCGGCGTGGAAGCACAGTGCCTGCACCGCGTCGTCCATCTGTTGGCGGCCGGCGGACAGGCGCACGATCGACAGCGGCATCAGGATGCGCGCCACTGCGATGGTACGCACGAACTCAAACGGGTCGAGCTTCTCCGCGTTGCCCAGCGGCGTACCCGGCACCGGTACCAGCTGGTTGATCGGCACCGAGTGCGGATGCTCCGGCAGGTTGGCCAGTGCCTGAAGCAGACCGGCACGCTGCTCGCGCGTCTCGCCCATACCAACAATGCCGCCGCAACAAGTCTTCAGGCCCGCATCGCGGACCTGTTCCAGCGTGGCGAGGCGGTCCTGGTATTCGCGGGTATGAATGATATCGCCGTAGAACTCGGGCGCGGTGTCGATGTTGTGGTTGTAGTAGTCGAGGCCGGCGTCCTTGAGTTGCTGCGCATGGCCGTCGCCGAGCAGACCCAGCGTGGCGCAGGTCTCGAGGCCGAGGTCCTTCACCGCGCGCACGATCTCGGCGACCTTGGGGATGTCGCGGTCCTTCGGCCCGCGCCACGCCGCGCCCATACAGAAGCGACTGGCGCCTGCCGCCTTGGCGGCTTTTGCGCGCGCCAGCACAGCGTCCACTTCCATCAGCTTCTGTGCCGCGACGCCGGTGTCGTAGCGCGCCGCCTGAGGGCAGTAAGCGCAATCCTCCGGGCAGCCGCCGGTCTTGATCGATAGCAGCGTGGAGACCTGCACCGCGTTCTCGTCGTGGTGCGTGCGATGCACCGTGTGTGCGCGATGCAGCAGCTCGTTGAACGGCAGCGCGAACAGCGCGGCGACTTCCTCGCGGCTCCAGTCGTGGCGGACGATGGCTTCGGGCATGGGGTGGCTCCGTGGCTGAGGCCGCGAAGTGTGGGCGGCGCACCGGTATGCGTCAACCGTTTGCCCGGGTATCGAGGTTGACGGAGACTGCCTCTACCGTCGGGTTGTCCGGCACGGACGGCGAAGACGACGATTCGGAATCTCAACCGCCCCCAGCGTTCGCCGGTCCATCCCGGCTCGCGCTGAGCATGGGCGGCGGAGCCGCCCGACGGTCGGGTTCGCGGTTCGACGAGCTCGGCTGTCCGGCAGGCGATGCACGGCCTGCCGCGCACGCATACTCTCCCCGCGCGTCAGTTCCCCGGCTCCTCCGGGTATTTCCGCGAGCCGGCGTAGCCCCTCGCGCTCGATGGTGATCGCCGCGTTGTAATCGCGGTCGTGGGCGGCGCCGCACGCCGGGCCGTTCCAGCGGCAGTCGTTGCGCCGCAGGCCGCCGTGAACGTGCCCGCAGGCGCTGCAGGTCCTGCTCGACGGGTCGAACCGGTCGACCACGCTGACCACGCGGCCCCGCCACACCGCCTTGTAACCCAGTTGCCGCCGGATCTCGCCCAGCCGGTATCGCCGACCGATCGCCGGAACGCCCGCCATCCCGTGCTGCGCCCCATCGCCTTCACGGCCAGGTGTTCGATGCAGATCACCTGCGCTTGCCACCGCAACGCGCGCGACGCCTTCGTTCTGCGCGCCGGCATCGCGCTGCCCGCACACGCGGCAATCCTCGACGACGTGATGACCACCGGCGCCACCCTCGCAGAGTGCACCCGCGTGCTCAGGCATGCGGGGGTGCAGCGAGCGGACGGACGGTCATTGGCCCGTGCGCCTTCGCCGTCGAACCGCGCTTAGGCCGGTCGCCCGCTACAATCGGAGGATGACCTCCCCCACCCCCAATGCCTGGCTGCCCGCGCCGCTGCGAAAACTCGCCGGGCGCGCGCTGGAAACCGCGCTCAACCACACGCTGTCGCTGGATCCTGACACGCAGCAAAAACTCGCGAGCATGGACGGCCGCCGCGTGCTGCTGCACCTGCGCGGGCCGGAGCTGGCCCTGGCCGTCACCGTGGAAGACAGCCGCCTGCGCGTCGGGCCGCCGGACGACGGCGACACCGTGGCCAGT
>DAIDKO010000035.1 GCA_027450005.1 Rhodanobacter sp.
TGTCCACGCTTGCATTCCTCGGAAATGCTGCAAAGTGCTGAGTGGCTGGGGCGGCAGGATTCGAACCTGCGCATGCGGGAATCAAAATCCCGTGCCTTAACCAGCTTGGCGACGCCCCAAAATTTATTCTCAACGCCACATCCATGTGACGGAAAGCTCTACCGCCCATCCTGGCCGGACTTTTCAATCGATCTCGCCGCTTCGAACACCGCGTCGGATCAACTTGTTTTCGCTCCGGCTGAAGCCGCGCGATGCCGGTCCAGTGCGGCCAGCAGCGATGAACGGTTCACGCCGTTCGCCACGTGGACGCCGAACTCACCGGCGCACTGTGCCGCCACTGCCTCGGCCTGCTCTCGCGTCACCGTTTCCAGAAACACGCAACCGCCGCTGCCGGACAGCCTCGCCGCCCCGTGGCGACCCAGCCAGTCCAGTGCCGCCGCCACGCGCGGATGGCGCTCACGCACCACCGGGGTGAAGGCGTTTTCCGTCGTTTCGCCCGAAACAAAGGACGAAATTGTCGCCCGCGGCGCATTTCGTGTCAATTCAGGCGCTTGAAACAGCGCTGCGGTGGGCACGTGCTCGTGCGGATCGAGCACTACGTAATGGCGCCGCGGCAGGGCCAGCGGCGTGAGCCGCTCGCCCACGCCCTCGGCCCAGGCCGAACGACCGCGCACGAATACCGGCACGTCCGCACCCAGCTGACGACCGAGGCCCGCCAGCGCGTCCTCTTCCAGCCCGCAACGCCACAGATGGTTCAGTGCCACCAGCACGGTGGCCGCATCCGAACTGCCGCCACCGAGGCCGCCGCCCATCGGTATGCGCTTGTCCACCTCGATCTCGGCGCCAGCACTCGCGCCTGCGTGCGCGCGAAGCAGCCGGGCGGCGCGCATCACCAGGTCGTCCTGCTCGGGGACGCCCGGCACGTCGTTCAGACGGCGGATTTCGCCATCCGCGCGGACACGTAGGCGCAGCTCGTCGCCCCAGTCGAGTAGGCGGAACACAGTCTGCAGTTCGTGGTAGCCGTCGGGCCGCCGGCCGGTGATGCGCAGGAACAGATTCAGCTTGGCTGGTGCCGGCCAGCGCGCCCAGCCCAGCGGCGAAGGCTGCAGGCGGCGGCGCATGTAGACACGCAGGTGCATGGGAAAGCCGCGCTGGCAGTCGCTTGCGTGATGCTCGGCCAAAGCCGGCGTATAGCGTGCCGGGTCGACCACTTCGAAGCCATGGCGTGCATAGAACGGCGCGTTCCACGGCACGTCGGAAAGCGTACCCAGCACCACGGACGGATAGCATGACTCGGCCGCCCAGACGCAGGCGTGTTCCAGCAGTGCCGCGCCGATGCCACGCCGGCCGTGACTGGGCAGCACGTCGATCTCGGCGATACTCGCCTCGCCACTCTCGATCGCGACGCCCACGAAGCCCACGGGTCCGCCGCTTTCCTCCAGTGCGACCCAGACCTGGCCGGCGCCGATCGCCGCCGCCAGCGACTGCGCATCCATCGGGGAGGCGGAGTACGACGGCCATGCAGGATGGCCGCGGAACAGTTCCTGCGCTGCGCGCTCGATGCCGCGAAGGGCGTCAACGTGCGCCAGCTGGGCGCGCTCGATGCGAAATGACATGGGCCGAGGGGTTATAGGAAGCCATCTAGCTTAACCTCCCGGTCGCATGCCGGGGGAACCGCATGCCCACCGGCGGTCGCAGTGACTGCCTGGCGGCAGGGGTGGCGGCATACCGTCACCCGGTCGCTACTGCGCCTCCACGGAGGCCGTCAGCCCCAACGACAAGCATAAGGCGAACCGACGGGGCTTCGTCTCGATGCAGCCACGTCCGTCCTCCCCATGCGTGCCCTGACGCACTCTAGCGAGTCGGGCACATGCATTCACGCGGGCGGCGGTCGCCGCCTCCACGATTGCCTGCTCAGCGCAGGCTCCATGTATCGATCGACAGACGCACCCTGTACGGCGGCCGTGAGGCGAAGATGGTCGTGGGCAAGGGCGGCTGGCGCGTGGTGTCCCAGGCGCGATAGTCGACCGACCAGCCGTCCTGCGTCAGCAGCGAAGGTAGCCGGTTGTCACCGAACGCCAGCTGGGCGGGGCCACTGTCGGCGCGCAGGCCAAGAACCCAAGCGCGCAGGTCGCGCAGCGGCACTTCCCAGCCCAGGGCGCGGCGGATCAGCGACTCGGCGTCCGCACCCTGGAGCGGACCGCCGTCCAGCCCCTCCAGCACCGCTCCGTCCGGACCGCTGCTCAACTCGAAGCTGCGGCCGGTGATCGGCGCTCGGAACACGAACCTGTAGCTGCGGCCGTCCTGCGTCCAGGTGAAGCCGCCACTACCACCGTCATGGCCGTTGGAGACCCCCAGCCGTCCTTCCAGCGTCCAGTGGTCGGCATGCGCCAGCGCGTGTTCGCGCGCGAGTTGCGCGTTGAGCAGGGCCGCATCGCCCTTGATGCGCACCGCCGGCTGCGGCACGCACGCAGCCAGCAACAGCGGCAGGGCTGCCGCAAGGATTCGAAAGCGACGCTTCATGGATTCAGCCGTTTGAGAGTGCTTTGCAGGCTAGCGTTATGCGGGTCCAGTTTGCGCACGGCCTCGAATACGCGTTTCGCACCGCTTCGATCGCCCTGCTTCCACAGCACTTCGCCCAGATGCACGCCGATGTCGGCGTCCTTGCCGGACTCCCACGCGCTGCGCAGCGACTGCGCCGCCTGCTCGAGGTGGCCAAGGCGGTATTGGAGCCAGCCCCAGGAGTCGGCGATCGATGGATCGTTCGGACGCGCCGCGCGCGCGCGGGCGATCAACCGCTCCGCCTCGGGCAGGTCGCGGTTGGCATCGGCCAAGGTGTAACCCAAGGCGTTGCTGGCGTCGATGTCGTTCGGCTTGAGCTTCAGCAGGCTGCGGAAATCCCGCACCGCAGGATCCACCTGGCCGGCGCTGGCGTAGGCCAGGCCACGGTCGTATAGCAGGGTGGGATCGTTCGGCGCGACCTGCAGCGCATGGTCGAAGGCGTCGATCGCCCGCGGGTAGTTGCGCTCCCGCAGGTAGATCTCGGCGTCGAGCTGCCAGGCCTGGCGCAACTGATCCGGCTGGTCGAGGTAGTTCACCTGCATCTGCCCGAGCAGTTGGTGCGCGTCGGCGCTCCTGCCCTGTGCTTCCAGCAGCACGGCGCTGCGCAGGTCGGCGTCGAAGGCATGCGGATCGTCGTCGCCGACCTGGTCGTACCACGCCAGTGCCTCGGCGTCGCGGTGCTGCATTTCGGCCAACTGGCCGAGCAGGAAGGCGTTTTTCTGGCGCACCTCGGGCGCGGCCTGCCGCAGCTGGCGATACAGCGAGGCTAGCGCCCTGGTGTCCTTGTTGCGCGCTGCCAGCGCGACGCGCAGCTGCCAGGTATCGGCGTCCTGCGGGCCGTGGTCCAGCAGCTTCGCGGCCGCGGCGTAATCGCCGGACTCGCTCAACAGGCTGGCGTAGAGCAGGCGCAGGTGCACGTCGTCCGGTGCCTTGGCGACGGCCTGCTTGAGCAGGGCCAGCGCGCCCTTGCCGTTGCCGCTGCCGACCATCAGTTTGGCCGCCCAGCCGTAGGCCTCGGTGTTGCCGGGGAAACGCTCGATGGCAGCGTCTGCGATGCGCTGGGCGTAGGCATGCCGACCCAGCTTTTCGCCCAGCTCGCTCATCGCCAGCCAGGCCTGCGGATCGCCCGGCAACCGTTGCGGCGTGGCCAGCGCCTCTAGCAACTTGCCGGCCTGCGCCTGATCGCGCGCGGCCACCAGTACCTGGACGAAGCTGCGCCAGGCATTCTTGCGGTGGCTGTCGGTGAGTATCTGCAGCTGGCGTAGTGCCTCGGTCGTGTCGCCACGATCAAGCGCCACCTGCGCACACACCGGCGCCATGGCCTCCGGCTTGCCGCCCAGCGCCCGCCAGCGATCCAGCGCGAGGCCGGCGGCCGCGTCATCGTGCACCGCGACCGCGAGCCGGGCGGCACGTTCCGCCACGGCCGGATCGTTGCTGATCGCCATCGCCCTGCCGTAATGTCCCGAAGCGGCCTTCAGGTCGGCACGACCCAGCGCCATCTCGCCAGCCATGAGCTGCGCGACCAGGTCGTGATCCGCATCGGGCGTCGCCACCACCATCCGTGCCAGCGGCTGGGGCGCGGGCGCAGGCGGGGCTGCCGGCTTGATTGGCACCTGCGTACAGGCGCTCAGGCCGAGCATCAGCGCGGCGGCTGCCGTAAGATGCCGCATATGCTTGAATCCACACCGCCTGCTTCGCACACCGGCCACCGTCTGTCCGTCACGCCTGCACATACACGCCACACCGTGTCCGAATCCACGGCGCCTTGACGACAAGCTTAGCCTACGCCGCCAGATACACGCCGGAATTTCCGTCACCTCATGCCGCTGATCGCTCTTGGGCTCAACCACCTCACCGCGCCGGTCTCCCTGCGCGAACAGGTGGCGTTCGACTCCGAGGCCGCTACTGCCGCCCTGCGCGAGCTGCAGCGCGAGCCCGGTGTGGAAGAGGCGATGATCCTGTCTACCTGCAACCGCACCGAGCTTTACGTGGGGGTGGCCGCCGGGGCCGAACAACTGCCGCAGGCCTGGCTGGGTCGCCACCGCCATTTGACCGCCGACAAGCTGGATGAGTTCCTCTATCGCCACGAGGAGCAGGATGCCGCGCGCCACCTGTTCCGCGTCGCCACCGGGCTGGATTCGATGGTGCTGGGCGAGCCGCAGATCCTCGGCCAGGTAAAGGACGCCTACCAGATCGCGCGCGATGCGCACACGCTGAAGGCGCCGCTCGACCGCCTGCTGCAACAAACCTTTGCCGTAGCCAAGCGCGTGCGCACGGAAACCCGCATTGGCGCGCACACCGTATCGGTGGCATTCACCGCGGTACGCCTTGCCGAGCAGGTGTTCGCCGACCTGCGCGAGGCCTGCGTGCTGCTGATCGGCGCAGGCGACACCATCGAACTGGCCGCGCGCCACCTCGCCGACAAGCAGGCGCGCCAGATGATCGTGGCCAACCGCACCCTGGAGACTGCGCAGGAACTTGCCAGCCGCTACGGCGGCTACGCCATCGCGCTGGCCGACCTGCCACAGCACCTGGCCGAGGCCGACATCGTGATCTCCTCCACCGCCGCGCGCCAACCGGTGGTCACCCGCGGGATGGTCGAACAGGCGCTGGCCGCGCGCCGACGCAAGCCGGTATTCATGGTGGACATCGCCGTGCCGCGCGACATCGAGCCGGGCGTGGCCGAATTGCCGGACGTCTACCTCTACGGAATCGACGACCTGCAGCAGGTGATCGACGACAACCGCCGCAACCGTGCGGCCGCCGCGCGTGAGGCCGACGCCATCATCGACCTGCAGGTGGACCGCTACATGGCCTGGCGCCGCGCACTCACCCTGCGCAATCCCGCGCTGGACCTGCGCCGCCACGCCGAAGCCTATCGCGACGAGGTGCTGGAGAAGGCCCGCGCCATGCTCGCGCGCGGCAAGTCGCCCGACGAGGCGCTGGGCTTCCTTGCCCACACCCTGACCAACAAGCTGCTGCACCACCCGAGCGCACGGCTGCGCGAGGCGACCCTTTCGGGCGACCTGGACCTGCTGCACGCGGCAGGGCGGCTGTACGGGCTCGACGAGGAAGCGGGCGCAGAGCGTTAGCCGGCCTGACCGTCCGGCCCCTTGCCCTGACCGCTGTTCCATCGCCACCTGCCTGCATCCATGACCCCATCCATCCGTCGCAAACTCGAAACCCTTGCCGAACGCCACGAGGAAATCGGCCTGCTGCTGGCCCAGCCCGACGTATTGGCCGACGGCACACGCTTCCGCGAGCTGTCGCGCGAATACGCGCAGCTGGAACCCGTCGTCGTCGCGCTGCGCGAGCACGAGGCCGCCATGCGCGAACTCGCCGATGCGCGCGCCATGCTGGACGACCCCGAGCTCGCCGAGATGGCCGCCGACGACATCGCGCGGCTGGAAGCGCGGCTGACCGGGCTGGACGGGGAGCTGCAGATCCTGCTGCTGCCGAAGGACCCCCGCGACGAAGCCAACCTGTACCTGGAAGTGCGCGCCGGCACCGGCGGCGACGAGGCGGCGATCTTCGCTGGCGATCTGTTCCGCATGTACGTGCGCTACGCCGAACGTAAGCGCTGGCAGGTGGAGATACTCAGCGAAAGCCACGGCGAACACGGCGGCTACAAGGAGATCGTGGCGCGCGTCGAAGGCAAGGGCGCCTACTCGCGGCTGAAGTTCGAGTCGGGCACGCACCGCGTGCAGCGCGTGCCGGAAACCGAATCGCAGGGGCGCATCCACACCTCGGCGGCCACCGTGGCGATCCTGCCCGAGCTGGACGAGATCGAGGAGATTGCCATCAATCCGGCCGACCTCAAGGTCGACACCTTCCGCGCTTCCGGCGCGGGCGGCCAGCACGTCAACAAGACCGACTCGGCGATCCGAATCACACATTTGCCGACGGGTACGGTAGTGGAGTGCCAGGACGAGCGCAGCCAACACAAGAACCGCGCCCGCGCGATGAGCCTGCTGCAGGCGCGCCTGCTGGACGAGGCCCAGTCCAAACAGACCGCGGCGCAGGCCGAATCGCGCCGCCTGCAGGTGGGCTCGGGCGATCGCAGCCAACGCATCCGCACCTACAACTTCCCGCAGGGTCGCATCACCGACCACCGCGTCAACCTCACCTTGTACCGTCTGCCGGAAATCATGCAGGGCGACCTCGACGAGCTGATCGACACGCTGACCCGCGAAAACCAGGCCGACCAGTTGCAGGCGCTGGGCGGCAGCTGACGTCCGACAGATGCGCTCGCGTGGCACCCGGGGGATATAGTCTTCCCGGCCAGGACAACCGGCGGAACCAACATGGGCAACCACTATCGCGAGACGCTGGAGGAACTCCAGATCGAGCTGACCCGGCTGCAGCGGGAGCTGCGCGGCAGCGGCAAGCGACTATTG
Organism: Rhodanobacter sp.; assembly: GCA_027450005.1. Taxonomy (GTDB): domain Bacteria; phylum Pseudomonadota; class Gammaproteobacteria; order Xanthomonadales; family Rhodanobacteraceae; genus Rhodanobacter_A. The sequence continues at coordinate 6,960 of DAIDKO010000035.1, forward strand.
GTGATCTTCGAAGGCCGTGACGCCGCCGGCAAGGGCGGCGTCATCAAGGCGATCAGCGAAAAGCTAGACACCCGTGGCTGCCGCATCGTGGCGATGCCCAAGCCCAGCGACGCCGAGGCCACGCAGTGGTACTTCCAGCGCTACGTCGCGCACCTGCCCAATGCCGGCGAACTCGTGCTGTTCGACCGCAGTTGGTACAACCGCGCCGTGGTCGAGCCGGCAATGGGCTTCTGCAGCCAGGCCCAGTACGAAGCCTTCCTGCAGGCGGTGCCAGCGTTCGAGAAGCTGCTGGTCGACGACGGCATCATCCTGCTCAAGTACTGGCTGACGGTGGACCAGGCCGAGCAGGAACAGCGCTTTGCCGAGCGCGCCGACGATCCGCTGAAACGCTGGAAGCTGTCGCCGGTGGATCTGCACGCGCGACGCAAGTACGCCGAGATGGGGCGACTGCGCAACGCGATGATCGAACGTACGCACAGCGACCGCACACCGTGGTTCGTGGTCGATTTCAACGACCAGAAGCGCGGCCGGATCAACCTCATCCGGCACCTGCTGCAGCAGGTGCCGGTTCACGACGAAACCATCCCCCGGATCAAGCTGCCCAAGCTGAAAGGCAAGCCGTGCAAGGAACACGTCACCAAGAAGGCGTGCCGGGTGCCGGACACCTAATCAGCCAAGACGCGCATCAGGCGATGCGGAAACCGCTCACCACCTGCGCGGGCCATGCCGTGCGCTCGACCGCATCCACCCTCGCCACGGGCGGCCCTTGCCGCAGCCAACGCTCCAGCGCATCGAGCGCTTCGGGGTCTCCCGCGGCCAGCACCTCGACCTGGCCGTCCGGCAGGTTGATCGCGTGGCCGGCCAGTCCAAGCAACGAGGCCTGCTCGCGCGTGCAGGCGCGGAAGCCGACGCCCTGCACGCGGCCGGTGACGATGAAGCGCACGGCAGGCATCACTTCGCCTTACCGATCGCCGCGTCCAGCTTGGCCGCATCGATCGGGCCGAGGAAATGTGCCGCGACCGTGCCGTCCGGCGCGATCAGCCAGGTGGTCGGCAGGCCCAGCGGCTGGTCGAAATCCTTCAGCGGCTTGTCCAAGGTGACCTGCGCCACAGGGTAGACCACCGGATGCTTGGCAAGGAAGGCCCTGATGTCGGCCGGCTCGCTGTCGTCGTAGGCGAGGCCGATGGCGCGCACGTTCTGGTGCGTGGCCACGTAACGCGAAAGCGCGGGCATCTCCGCCACGCACGGTACGCACCAGGTGGCCCAAAAGTTCACGATCACCCAGTGCCCGCGTTCAGCGGCAAGGTCGTAGGGCTTGCCGTCCAGCGTGGTGACGCGGATGGCCGGATGCTTGGGCATGGCGGCGTGCGCCGTGCCCGCCAGCGCGAACGGCAACAGCAGCACGGCGAGCCAGAGGTGCGGTTTCATGGGGAAGATTCCTCGGGGGCAAGGGAGGCCGGTGGGAACACCTGCAGCAGCGGCGTGCCCAAGGTCGAGCGCAGCGCGACCGCAAGCTCGTCGAGCATCGCCAGCAACTCCGGCGGCAACGACAGGTTCAGCGCTTCCGCCTCCCGCGCCGGTTGCAGCGGCAGGCGATAGCGGGTGTGCCTGTATACGCGCAACAGATCGGTGCTGTCCAGGCTGCGGCTCAGCAGCCAGCCGCCCGACTCGCCGTGCTCGATCATGCCGGCACGCGCCAGATCGTCGAAATACGCCCCTGCAGGTGCGCCGCGCAGGCGCGGCTCGCGGACACAGACCTGCGCGGGATCCAAACTCTCGCCGCGCCGCTGCGCATCCACGAAATGCTTCAGCACCACCATCAGGCCAAGGAATTCCGCCCCTTCTGGCAACTTCTCGGCGGGCGGCTCGTACTCGAACGCCGAAATCGCGGCGGCGATCGATGCGCCGAGGATCACGATGACCCACGACAGGTAGATCCAGACCAGGAACACCGGAATCACCGCCAGCGCCTTGCCGTAGATCTGCTGGTAGGTGTGCGCGCCAAGCACGAACAGGCGAAAGCCCCAGCGCGCGAATTCGAACAGGATCGCAGCGACCAGCGCGCCCACGGTGGCGTCGCGGCGCGACACGCGACGGTTCGGCACCAGTACGTACATAAGCCACAGGGACACGAAGGTGGCCACGAACGGCACAACCCGCAGCACGTAGGCGCCGAGGCCGGACGAGGCGGCCACGGAGGACGCCCCCTGCAGCAGCGGCTGCGCGCTCAGGAAGGAGCTGGCCGCGATGCCGCCGCCCACCAGCACCGGACCCAGCGTCAGTGCCGCCCAGTAGAGCAGCAGGCGGGCCGCCCAGCTGCGCGAACGCTGCACGCGCCAGATGCGGTTGAGGCGATCCTCGATGCTCACCATCATCGAGACCGCGCTGAACAGCATCATCAGGATGCTGAGGCTGGTGAGCTGGCTCGCGTTGCCGGCGAAGCCCTGCAGCGCCTCCTTGATGTGCTGCCCCGCCGCCGGCACGAAGTTGCGGAACACGAAGTCGAGCAGCAGGTCGCGCGACTGCGCGAACACCGGGAACGCCGCGAACATCGCCAACGCCGCCACCATCAGCGGCACCAGCGAAACCAGCGTGGTATACGAAAGCGCGCCGGCCGTCTCGAAGCACTTGTCGTCGACGAAGCGCTGCCACAGGAAACGGCCGAAGCTGTTCGTGCGGTCGCGATCGAAACGCAGTTGCATGAGCGGCTCGCCAAGCTCGCGGGGATCGACCGTACACTAGCGCATTCACCGCCGGGCGCCCACACGCATGAACGACATCCTCGTCCTCTACTACAGCCGCAACGGCCACACCGCGCAGCTGGCGCGACTGATCGCCCGCGGCATCGAGGAAGTGCCCGGCGCCCGCGCGCGACTGCGCCAGGTACCGCCGGTGGCGCCCGTCACCGAGACCGCGCAACCGCCCGTGCCGGACCAGGGCGCACCCTACGTGACGAAGCAGGATCTCGCCGAATGCAGCGGCCTCGCGCTGGGCAGTCCCACGCGCTTCGGCAACATGGCCGCGCCGCTCAAGCACTTCCTCGACTCGACCGGCGCCGAATGGGCCAGCGGCACGATGGCCGGCAAGCCCGCCGCGCTGTTCACCTCCACCAGCACGATGCACGGCGGGCAGGAGTCCACCCTGCTGACGATGGCGCTGCCGCTGCTGCACCACGGCATGCTGCTCGTGGGCATCCCGTTCACCGAACCTGCGCTCAGCGCCACGCAGACCGGCGGCTCGCCCTACGGCGCCAGCCACGTCGCCGGCGCCAACGGCGACAACGCGATCAGCGAACACGAACGCGAACTGGCCCGCGCGCTGGGTCGGCGCCTCGCCGATGCCGCGCGCAAGCTGCCCGCGGGCGCATGACCGCCGACGCGCTGCCCATCGAACAGAGGCTCGGCCTCGCCGCCTGGGCCGCACTGACCGCGCTGCAGGCGATCTGGCACGGCTGGCTACTCCCACCGCAAAGTATGCCGGTGGCACTGGTGCTGGCAATCGCCACGATTCCGCTGCTGCTGCCGCTGACCGCCCTGCGCAGGCCGCGCCGCGCCCTGCTCTGGGTCGGCATCCTCGCGCTGTTCTATTTCTGCCACGGCGTGGCGGAAGCGTGGAGCTCGCCGGTCGAACGCACGCTTGCCATCCTCGAGATCACGCTTACCCTGCTGCTGATCGGCACGCTGGGCGCGGGCGTGCGCCGACCGCGCCGCTGACCCACCACCGGGAGAACTGCATGCCGCACCCCGTCCTGCTGACCGCTACCGACATCGAGGCGATGGAAGCGGTCGCGCGCCTGCATCCGCTAAACCCCAACGCGCTGCGCCTGCGGAAGTCGCTGGGCGATGCCACCGGGCTTACCCGGCTTGGCGTCCCTCGCATCGAGCTGCCGCCCGGCCGCGACTCCAGCGAATACCACCGCCACCTGTACGAGGAGGAATTCGTCTACGTACCACCGGCCAGGGACGCGCACTGATCGACGAACAGGAGCACGACGTCGGCCCCGGCGACTTCCTCGGGTTCCGGCGCAACGGCCCCGCCCACGTCATCAGCAACACCGGCGACCAGCCGCTGGTACTGCTGGTCGCCGGCCAGCGGCTGGAGCAGGACATCTGCGACTACCCGCACCGCCGCAAGCGGCTATACGTGCGCGGCGATGAAGGCGACCTGGTCGACTTCGACGCCATCCAGCCGGATGGGTGAGCGCCGGCGGTGAATCACGCCACCGCGATCACCGACAACACCTCGGCACGACGCGCCAGCACCGCCTCCATGCCCGACTGCGCAAGGATCGCGGACAAGCCGCTTGCCGCCGTGGCCGGATCGAGCAGTCCAGCCGATGCGTCGAGCACCGACTTCGCCGCCATTACCAACTCGCCATCCACCTCCGCCAGGCGCTCGAGCGCCTCACGCTCGTTGAGGTGCCGCTGCGTCACCCGGTCCATCTCCGGCACCGGCGCGGTGCGTACCTTGGTCTCCAGCGACTCGATGCCTTGCTGCGCGCGCTGCAAGGCCTGCGCGGTGGCCACGGCCGCCGGATCCGGGAACGGGTGCTCGCGCGTCGGCGCAGGCAAGTGCTCGCAGCGCCAGTCGCGTTCCAGGCCGGCCAGGTGCGCGCGCATCGCGGCCAGCATCTCGCTGACCTTGGCGCGGATCAGCAGATCATCCGCACGCAGCTGGTTTTCCTTGCGATAGAAGTTGTAGCCCCAGCCGTAGAACAGGTTCGACAACACCTGCTTGGCCGGGCCGGCGGAGTCGATCGGGTTGTCCGTCGCCTTCAGTTCCATGTCGTCTCTCCAATCCCGTGGACAGACCACGCCACGCGGGCGCGGTCCGCATCAGCAGCGGTCACGCCTTGGGCGGCATCGCCGGGGCGTGGCCATCGGGTACGGGGTAAGTGCCCATCGTGGCGCCGCCGATCGAGAACGGGGCACCCACCGCCATGTTCGGCGCGGAAACCAGGCCGCGCTCGGCCATCTTCAGCGCCGTGTAGTAGCGCACCGCCTCGACCTCGCTGAGGCCGAAGGCACGCAGCGAGATCAGCTCGCGCATGCGGTCGTCCTTCGGCAGGATCAGCACCTTGGCGTCGTTCAGGGTGATGCCGAACACCGCCAGGAACGCGCTCATGTGCTCCTTCAGCAGTTCCACCACCTCGTGGATGTGCTCGTTGATCCGCTCCATTGGCGTCACCTGCACGATCTGGTTGATCGCCTGCTCGACCACCGGCGCCGCGTAGCTGGCCACTTCGTCGGCCTTGATGTAGTGCCCGCTGAAGGGCATGTGCGTAGTGAGCTTGAGCGCGTCGTCCTTGCTGTCGACGTGTATGTAATAGTCGACCTGGTAGACCATCTCGGCCATCTCCGCCGAGGTGGCGACGCCGCTGGCGCGCACCAGCAGCTTGGCGCGGTTGACGTACAGCACTTCGTATTGCCACGGCGAATTGCCGCCGAAGAAGCCGCTGACGAACCCGCCGACCAGCGGCTTGTCGGGCGTCTGGATCGGGTATTGCCCGGTGTCGTAGACGCCGAGCACCGCGCCGCGCGACTTGAGCACGGCGAAATGGTTGGCCTCCACGGTCAGCAGGCTGCCCGAGACGATGCTCGCATCCGGGTAATGGTAGGCCAGCACATCCGGCCCCATGATGTCGGTGCCGTTGTCCTGCAGGGTCGAGATCACTTGCCGCGTCAGTGCCATGGTCATTCCCTCGTGCTGTGGATGGTGTGCGCCTGTCCCTGGCCCGGCCCCGATGCGCTGGATCTGCCTGGCGATGCCGACAATACGCTGCACCGATTATGGGCCAACCCACGGCGCAAGTTCTTGGCAGGAACCTTCGTCCATGGGCACCCTGTCCTGGATCACGCACCGCGGGAAGTTTTCGCGGAAAATCGCCCATGGCCAACCCTGGCCACGCTTCACGAACTGCATGAGGCCCACCGTGTCCTTCCTGCAAGACGCCCCCCAACTGGCCCACCCATACCGCGACGAACGCCTGCTGCACGGGCTGCTCGACCGCGTCCTCCCGCACCCGCGCCGTGCCGCGCTGGACACCGACCTCGATGCGCTGGGCGACTACGCGCTGATGGCCTGGCAACGCGCCAGCACGACCACGCGGCGCAAGCCGGTGCTGACGCCGTGGGATGCCTGGGGCCGACGCGTCGACCGCATCGAGCTGACGGCGGCCTGGCAGGAGGGCCCGCACCTCGCGACGCGACACGCGGTACTCGCCGCCGGCCACGAGAACCACGAGCACGCGCGGCTAGAGGAGTTCGCGCGCGTCTACCTCTACCACGTGGCCAGCGAGTTCTACACCTGCCCGCTGGCGATGACTGACGGCGCGGCGACGGCGCTGAAAGCCTCGGGCAACCAGGCGCTGATCGAACGCGCGATGCCGCACTTCCTCAGTCGCAACCCCGCCACGTTCTGGCTCAGCGGCCAATGGATGACCGAAACCCACGGCGGCTCGGACGTGGGGCAAACCGAGACCTTGGCGAGGTGGGACGCCGACGGCCAGTGGCGGCTATACGGCCGCAAGTGGTTCAGTTCCGCGGTGGTGGGCGAAACGGCACTGGCGCTGGCGCGGCCCGAAGGCGCAGGGGAGGGATCGGGCGCACTGGCACTGTTCTACGTGGAGACCATGGATGGCGTGCAGCGCAAGCCGCAGCTCGTCATCGACCGCCTCAAGGACAAGCTCGGCACGCAGGAGCTTCCCACCGCCGAGATCCATCTCGACGGCCTGGCGGCCTGGCCGCTGGGCGAATTGTCGAACGGGGTGCGTCAGGTGGCGCCGATGCTCAACGTCACGCGGACCTGGAACGCGGTGTGCGCCATCGCCAGCATGGCGCGGGCGGTCGCGCTGGCGCGCGACTACGCAATGCGCCGGCAGGTTTTCGGCCGTCCGCTGATCGAACAGCCGTTGCACGCGCAGACGCTGGCCGACATGCAGGCCGAGTTCGAGGGCGCGTTCGCGCTGGCCTTCGAGGTGGCGCATCTGCTGGGCCGCGTGGAGCACGGCAGCACCGCGCCGCGCGAGGCGATGCTGCTGCGCTTGCTCACGCCGCTGGCCAAGCTGTGGACGGGCAAGCTCGCGGTGTGCCTCTGCTCCGAGGCACTGGAGTGCTTCGGCGGCGCCGGCTACATCGAGGACACCGTCCTGCCGCAATTACTGCGCGACGCGCAGGTCTATGCGATCTGGGAAGGCACCACGAACGTGTTGTCGCTCGATGCACTGCGCGCGCTGGCCGGCGATGGTCTGGGCGCGCTGCGCGCCGCCATCGCCACGTGGCAACAGGGAGCCGATCCGCATGCCGCGTTCGCCATCGACGCCGCGCTGGATGCCGCCATCGCCCATCTCGATGTCGCGCCAGCGCAGCGCGCCACGCTGGAAGCCGGCGCGCGCGGCATCTCGATCACGCTGGCGCGCTGCGCGGCGGCGGCGTTGCTGGCGCGGCAGGCGGCGTGGTCGCAGGCGCGCGGCGACGTGCGCCCCGCGGCAGTGCTGCGCCGCTTCCTCGGCCACGGCCTGCTGCGGCTGGCGGATATCGGCCCGGAAGACACCGACCTGCTACTGGGTTAACCGGGCCACCGGCACGAGCGGCTAAAATGCCGGCTCACCTCCCTTCGGCTCAGCGACCATGCAGCATCTCACCATCGTCACCACCGGCGGCACCATCGACAAGATCTACTTCGACGACAAGTCGGACTACAAGATCGGCGCGCCGCAGATCGGCGAGATCCTCGGCCAGCTCGGCGTGGCCTTCCAGTTCGACGTGATCCCGATCCTGCGCAAGGACAGCCTGCACGTCACCGACGAGGACCGCGCGCTGATCCGCTCCACCATCGAGGCGCAGCCGCACCGCCACGTGCTGGTCACCCACGGCACCGACACCATGGTGGAAACCGCCAAGGTGCTGGCCGCCATCCCCGGCAAGGTGATCGTGCTCACCGGCGCGCTGAACCCCGCGCGCTTCCAGGGCTCGGACGCGGTGTTCAACATCGGCTGCGCCGTGGCTGCGGTGCAGACCCTGCCCGATGGCGTGTACATCGCGATGAACGGACGCGTGTGGGACCCGGCCAAGGTACGCAAGAACCGCGCGGAGAACCGGTTCGAGGAAGTGCGGGGCTAACGTTCTCTCGCCCTGACAGGAGAGAAAGAAAGCTAGAGCATCCCAGTCTCGAGCTTCGCCAGCTCGGACATCATCGCGTGGCTCCATGGCGGGTCGAACACCAGGTCGATGTCGGCCTCGGCGACGGTGGGGATCATCTCCAACTTGGTGCGGGCGTCGTCCACCAGGATGTCGCCCATGCCGCAACCGGGCGCGGTGAGGGTAAGCTTGACGTAGACCTTGCGCTGGCCATCTTCGCGCTGTTCCATGCTGAGATCGTAGACCAGTCCCAGCTCGACCACGTTCACCGGGATCTCCGGGTCGAACACGGTGCGCAACTGGTCCCAGCACAGCCTTTCCACGTCTGCGTCGGTGGCGTCGGCCGGCACCTCGATCGGCGGTGGCGGTTCCTTGCCCAGCGCGTCGGCGTCCTTGCCTGCGACGCGGAACAGGTTGCCCTCCACGTACACGGTGAAGCTGCCGCCTAACGCCTGGGTGATGTAGCCGATCTGGCCAGCGGGCAGGCTGACCGTTTCGCCCTGCGGCACCATCACCGCCTCGCAGTCGCGCATCAGGGTGAAGGGTTCGCTGCTCAGACTGAAACCGCTCATGCCACTCGCCAATCCGTCGTCAATGATGGGCGCCGTGGGCGCTCCAAACTGCATAGTATGCCGTCAGATGTGGCGGCCCGCCCGACCTGGATCAAGGGTTCCCCGGCGACCGGTTATCATCGGCACTCCTTGCCTGCCGGATCGCCGCATGCCCCCCCGCTCCTTGCCATTACCCGACATGAAGCCGCGTGACATTCTGCTGTTCGTGTTCGCACTGTTCTGCGCGGCGATGATGGGCCTGGCCTTGGGCGCGGCGTGGATAGTGGTGGCGATGTATCTGCAACGACCCTCGTCCTGGCTGGTGCTGCCGGCGGGCGCGTTGCTGGCGAGGGCGATCCGCCACTGGATCCGCCGTCCCGGCGCAGGAGCGGCCGTAATGGCGGCCTTCGCCACGGCGTTGGCGGCGCTCTACTTCAAGGTGCTGATGGTCGCGATCCTGCTCGCCAGCAACTTCGGGATGAGCCTTCCCGACAGCCTTCGCACAGCGGGAGCCGGCATGCTGATGGCGCTGGCGTGGCTGGGCCTGGGTCCGGCCGATCTCGTCTGGTTCGTTATCGGCGCTCTTCTGGCGGCATCGCTGGCCTGGCGGCGCAAGCGATAAGCACTGCGGCCAGGCATCCTGGGGCAGTTTGTTCGGCCTTGCGATCCTCACTGATCTCGGGAGTCGGGCGAGCGGCGATCCATGGCTGCACTACTCGAGCCTTGGCGATCATCCCTGATCGCGAGGATCAAACGGGCGGCCATCCATGGCCGCACTCTTCAATGGTTCAGGTATCCAGGGCCTTCAGCTCGCTGACCAACTGGCCGGCGGCGGCTTGGCCGTCGCCATAGAGCATGCGGGTGTTGTCGGCGTAGAACAGCGTATTCTCGATGCCGGCGAAGCCGGTACCCTTGCCGCGTTTCACCACGATCACCTGCTTCGCCGCCGCCACGTCGAGGATCGGCATGCCGTAGATCGGCGAGGACGGATCGGTCTTCGCCATCGGATTCACCACGTCGTTGGCGCCGATCACCAGCACCACGTCAGTATTGGGAAACTCGGGGTTGATGTCATCCATGTCCTCGATCAGGTCGTAGGGCACGCCTGCCTCGGCCAGCAGCACGTTCATGTGGCCAGGCATCCGACCGGCCACCGGGTGGATGGCGAACTTCACCTTCACCCCGCGCTCGATCAGCAGCTTGGCGAACTCCCACACCTTGTGCTGCGCCTGCGCCACCGCCATACCGTAGCCGGGCACGATCGCCACGCGCTCGGCGTAGGCCATCATCACCGCCGAGTCGGCAGCCTCGATCGGCTTCTGCGCGCCGGAAATCTCCTGTGCCGCGCCGCCCGCCGCGGCGCCGAAGCTTCCGAACAGCACGTTGCCCAGCGAACGGTTCATCGCCTTGGCCATCAACTGGGTCAGCAGGGTGCCGGCGGCGCCCACTACCATGCCGGCGATGATCATCGCCTCGTTGCCCAGCACGTAGCCCTCGAACGCCACCGCGAGGCCGGTGAACGCGTTGTATAGCGAGATCACCACCGGCATGTCGGCGCCACCGATGGGCAACGTCATCATCAGGCCGAACAACAGCGCGAACAGGAAGAAGCCCGCGATCACCGGCATGGTGAGGTCGCCACCGACCAGCATCGCGCCATGCAGCAGCGCCAGCAATAGCACCAGCAGGTTGGCGATGCGCTGGCCGGGGAACACGAAGCGCTTGTCCAGCCAACCCTGCAGCTTGGCGAAGGCGATCAGCGAACCCGAGAAGCTCACCGCGCCGATCAGCGCGCCCAGCACGCCCAGCCCCAGCGTCACCGGCGAGAGCAGACCCAGCGCGGGCGCCTGGTGCAGCGCGACCAGCGTCCAGCTTTCCGGGCGCAGGGGCGAAGTATCCGACGCCGCCGGCACGAGGCGTCGAACGTGCGCCACAAGCTCGGCGGCACCGATGCCCGCCGCCGCGCCACCGCCCATGCCGTTGTACAGCGCCACCATCTGCGGCATCGCGGTCATCGCCACCCTGCGTCCGCTCCACCATGCCGCTGCCACGCCGATCAGCACCGCGGCGAGGATCAGGCCGCGGTGGTGGATGTCCGGCAACGCGAACGTGGCCAGCACCGCCACCAGCATGCCTACGCCCGCCCACACGATGCCGCCACGCGCGGTGCGCGGCGAACTCATGCGTTTCAGGCCGAGGATGAACAGCAGTGCTGCGAGGAAATAGCAAGCCTTGACCACAACGGGCAGCCAGCTCATACCTTGCCTCCCGGCTGTTTGCCGCTGGGCTTGAACATCTCCAGCATGCGCTCGGTCACCACGTAGCCGCCCGCGGCATTGCCTGCGCCCAGCAGTACGGCAAGGAAACCCAGTCCGGTCTCGAACGGCGTGGTGGCATGGCCCAGCGCTATCATGGCGCCCACCAGCACGATTCCGTGAACGAAGTTCGAACCGGACATCAGCGGCGTGTGCAGGATCACCGGTACCCGCGCGATGATCTCGTGGCCAGTGAACGCAGCCAGCATGAAGATGTACAGCGCCACAAATCCGTCGATCATGACCCCTCCCCGATGAGTGCCGACCAGCTGAACAATACCCCTCCAGCATCATACGGGCGCCAGTCAACGTGCGCGAGCGCCGCGCGTTGATTACCGGCGTCGAACCGATGGAGCCCAGGCATGCATCAGCCGACGATGCGGACGAGCCGCCGATGAGCGGCCTCGCCGGTACATTCGATGCGGAACTATTGACCGCGACCGCGCTGGAAGCCCCGGCCACCCTCGACGCCTTCCTGGCGCAGGTGGAGCGGCGTGCCTTCCGCGTGGCGGAACTGAACCTGCGGCAGCGCGAGGACGCCCTGGACGCGGTGCAAGACGCCATGCTGCGGCTGGTCAAGCATTACCGGGACAAGCCAGCCACCGAATGGGCACCGCTGTTCTGGGGCATCCTGCGCCGGCGCATCGTGGACCTGCAACGCCGCCGCAAGGTGCGCTCGATCGTGGTTGGCTGGTTGGGCGGCGGACGCGACGACGAGGGCGACGAGCTGCCCAGTTGGGATCCGGCCGACCGCGGCCCCGGCCCGCTGGATCGCCTGCAGGACTCGCACGCATGGGACGACCTCGGCGTCGCCCTGCGCAAATTGCCGCAGCGCCAGCGTGAAGCATTCACGCTGCGCATGCTGGAGGAACTGGACGTGGCGGAGACCGCACGCGCCATGGGCTGCTCGGAAGGCAGCGTTAAAACGCATCTGTCGCGCGCCATGCAACGGCTGCGCGAACACCTGGAGGACTGGCGATGAACACACCGGAAAGCTCAACGGACATGCCACTGGAACAGCGCGCCCGCGGGCTCTACCACCAGGCCGCGCGCAACCTCGACCCCGCTACCGCCGGTCGCCTACGCGCCGCGCGTCGCGAGGCGCTGGCCGGAGCGCGCCACCGCACGGCGCACCGTGTCACCCGCTGGCTGGTGCCATCCGGCGCCTGCGCGGTGATCGCCTTGGCGGCGCTGCTGGCATGGCCATCCGCGCCGCACCCAGGCGCTAACTCGCCGACCGCGGCGGTCGCCACCGGCGAGGCCGACAGCGTGCTGCCGCCGGACCCCGAGCAGGCCGACCCCACCCTCTACCAGAACCTCGACTTCTACGGCTGGCTGGCCGCCAACGGCGCCACGCCGCCCGCGCACTGAACCATGACCCTGCCCGCCCGCTCGCTGCTCTCGTTCGTTCTCGTCGTGCTGCTCGGGGGGGCCATAGCGCCTGCGCTGCATGCGCAGGCCGTGCCGCCAGCACCGACCCGCTGGAACAGCCTCTCGCCTGCCCAGCGCGACATGTTGGCGCCGTTGCGGGCGGACTGGAACAGCATGCCGCCCAGGCGCCAGCAGCATCTGCTGAAGAAAAGCGAGCAATGGGTGACCCTGCCGCCCGCCAAGCGCGACGAGATCCGCCAGCGGATCGCACGATGGCAGCGTATGACGCCCGCAGAGCGTCGGCAGGCGCGCGAAAACCAGCGCCTGTTCCGCCAGCTGCCGCCCGAGCAACGCGCGCGGCTGCATGCGGCGTACCGGCGCTTCCAGCAGTTGCCGCCGGAACGCCGCGCCCAGTTGATGCAACGGTGGCGCGCCATGCCGCCTGCGCAGCGGCTGCGCTGGCTGCACCGCAGCCGCCCGGCACGCTGACCGGCGCCAGCCCGCCAGGCCGCGGTGCTCAGGCCTCGAACAGCACCTCGCCGGCGCGCACTAGGCAGCTCTTGGCCACCAGCTCGTCACCGAAATCCGGCTGCAGCGCGCCGTCTTTCAGCAACAACTCGGCGAAATTCGCCACATTGCGCGCGTACATCTCCGAGGCATGCAGCGGCGCGCCGGCCGGCAGGTTAAGCGGGCCGAGGATGGCAACACCGCCCTGTTCCACCCGTTCGCCGGGCCGGGTCAGTTCACAGTTGCCGCCGCTCTCGGCGGCGAGGTCCACGATCAGCGCGCCCGGCTTCATGCCCGCGACCATCGCGGCCGTGAGGATCTTCGGAGCCGCGCGACCGGGCACCGCGGCCGTGGAAACGACCACGTCGATAACCTTGAGGTGCTCGGCCAGCGCCTGTTGCTGCGCCGCGCGCTCTTCGGCGGACAGCTCGCGCGCGTAGCCACCGCTGCCCGCGGCACTGACGCCTAGGTCGAGGAACTTCGCGCCCAGCGACTCCACCTGCTCGCGCGTCTCCGGCCGCACGTCGTAGCCCTCGGTCTGCGCGCCCAGCCGACGCGCGGTGGCGATCGCCTGCAGCCCGGCCACGCCGGCACCGATCACCAGCACCTTGGCCGGACGCACCGTACCCGCAGAGGTGGTCAGCATGGGAAAGAATTTCGGTGCCGCCTCGGCGGCAATCAGCATGGCGCGGTAGCCGGCCACTGCCGCCTGCGAACTCAGCACGTCCATCGCCTGTGCGCGGGTCGTGCGTGGCAGCAGCTCCAGCGCGAACGCGCTGAGCTTGCGCGCGGCCAGCGCCCCGATGCGCGCCGCCGCACCGTAGGGGCGCATCTGGCCCACTACGATCGCGCCCTCGCGCAAGCCCGCGAAGACCGCATCGTCCGGAGGCAGCACGCAGGCCAGTAGGTCGGCTTGCGCCAGCACACCTGCGGCGTCGGCGAAGTCCGCGTTCGCGTAGCTGCTGTCTGGGAAGCCCGCCGCCACTCCGGCGCCGGCCTCCAGCAACACGCGCAGGCCCTTGCCCTGGAGCTTCTTCGCCATCTCCGGCGTGATCGCCACGCGGCGTTCGCCAGCAGCGGTTTCGCGCAGAGCGGCTACGGTGATCGGCATGGCGTATTCCCCCGTGGAAGGTCGTGGCATCTTGCCATGACTGCGCGCGTTTGGACGCGCCACCGCGACGCGTTGACCTGATCCACTGCCTGGGGGATACGGAGAGCACTCGGAGTCTCAACCCTCCACCCTCGGCGGCAGTCGATCCCGTCGTTGTCGGGCGGGGCGCGGCGACGCCGCGCGATAGTTCAGTTCGCGGTTCCACGAGCTCGGCTGTCCGGCAGGCGATGAACCGCCTACCGCGCACGCATGCTCTCCCCGCGCGTCCGTTCCCCGGCTCCTCCGGGTACGTTCCGGTCGCCCGGAAACCTCCGCGAGCAGGCGCAGGCCCTCGCGCTCGATGTTCTTCGACGCGTTCAGGTCGCGATGGTGCTCGGCACCACATGCCGGGCAGACTCGGCGGTGATCCTTGAGCTGCAGGCCGGCATGGACCTGCCCACACGCGCTGCACGTCTTGCTGGTCGGGTAGAAGCGGCTGACGATGCTGACCACCCGCCCCCGCCACGTGGCCTTGAAGGCCAATTGTCGCCGGATCCCGCCCAAGCCGGCATCGGCCACCGAGCGCCGGAACGCACGCCGTCCCATGCTTCGCGCCATCGCCTTCACGGCCAGGTCTTCGATGCAGATCACCTGCGCGCCCGCCACCAGCCGCGCCGTCAGCTGGTGATGGTGATCACGCCGGCTGTCCGCGATCTTCGCGTGTAGGCGGCCGATCCGCTGCCGGGTGACGCGCATGCGGTTCGAGGCTTCGATCCGCGTGCCTTTCGGGAATGGCCGGGCCGGATCGAGCCCTTGCCCCCGGGCCGCCGCGTCGCGCTGGCGCACGTAGTGCCGCTGGTAGCGTCGTAGGCGCTTCTGGTGGTGGCTGAGGTGCTTCGGCGCGGCGATGATCTCGCCGGTGCTCAGCGCCGCGGTGTCCTTCAGTCCCAGGTCGACGCCGATCGACGGCACGGCGGACGGTGCGCCGGCCAGCGTCGGCACGCCGTCC
>DAIDKO010000036.1 GCA_027450005.1 Rhodanobacter sp.
GTTTGCCCTCTCGTTCCCAGCGACGAATCGTGCTCGTCGCTCGACCGATACGTTGGGCGAATTCGCTTATCCGATATTGATTGCTCATAGTGAGTATTTATAGATAGGTATGAGCACATATCAAGCATCAGTTAATTACTCCAGCTTGGCACCGCAGGGGACACAAGGATATGCCCCAAGAAAAAGCCGCGGTTTCCCGCGGCTTTTTCGCATCATGCACAGCCGATCAGGCAGCGACGCGCCTGGCGATCGCCGAGCCGAAGCTCTCAGTGGAACCCTTGCCGCCAAGGTCCGGCGTCACGCTATCGCGGTCGTTAGCCATGGTGTCGCGGATCGCGGCGCGCAGCTTGTCGCCTTTGGCCACCATGCCGAGGTGGTCAAGCATGTCCGCCGCGGCCAGCAGCAGTGCGCAGGGATTGGCGATGCCCTTGCCGGCGATGTCCGGCGCCGAGCCGTGTACGGCCTCGAAGATCGCAGCGCCCTCGCCGATGTTGTCGCCCGGCGCTAGGCCCAGGCCGCCGACCAGGCCCGCGCACAGGTCGGAGAGGACGTCGCCGAACAGGTTGGTGGTGACGATCACATCGAACTGCTCGGGGCGCATCACCAGCTGCATGCAGGTGTTGTCCACGATCATCTCGTTGAACTCGATCTGCGGGTATTGCTTGGCGACTTCGCGCGCCACGTTCAAGAACAGGCCTGAAGCGGTCTTGATGATGTTGGCCTTGTGCACCGCCGTGACCTTTTTGCGGCCCTTCTTCACCGCCAGCTCGAAGGCGTAGCGCACGATGCGCTCGCTGCCCTTGCGGGTGTTGCGGATCATCGAGGTCGCTACTTCGCCGTCCTCCGAAAGCGTCTGGCCCTCGGCCAGGTAGGCGCCCTCGGTGTTCTCGCGCACGGTGATGATGTCGATATTGTCGAAGCGTGCCTTGGTGCCTGGGAAGCTGATCGCCGGACGCACGTTGGCGTACAGGTCGAAGTGGCGGCGCAGGGTAACGTTGATCGAGGTGAAGCCGCCGCCGATCGGGGTGGTCAGCGGGCCCTTCAGCGCCACCTTGTGCTCGGCGATCTTGTCCAGCGTGGCCTTGGGCAGCAGGTCGCCATGCTTCTCCAGCGCGACCATGCCGGCGTCCGCGAAATCATAGGTCAGGCCGCAATCCAGCGCGTCGAGCACGCGCAGCGTGGCGGTCATGATCTCCGGGCCGATACCGTCGCCCGGGATCACCGCGATGGTCTTGCTCATGGGGGAAACTCCGTGGGGGAAGAATGCCTTCGACAACCGCCGCGGCATGGGCGTACGGGAGCCTGTATCGCGGCAATTATCGCCGATCCATACGGCAGCGAACAGCCGAGAAGCGGTGCAGGCGATTGAAAATCCTCGCACGCAGCATCGCGGGAAATGGCATGCCCCCGTTCCCGGCGGAACGAGGCGCGCCGGGTCAGCCGTGATCAGCGCAGGCCGCGCCGGCCGTAGGCTCGCCCTCTTCCAGCTTGTCAAGGAAATCGACGGCGCGGCGCAGGTGCGGGATCACGATGGATCCGCCCACGACCAGACCCACGCTGAACGTCTCGAAGAACTCTTCGCGCGTGACGCCGGCGTCCTTGCACTGCGCCACGTGATAGCTGATGCAGTCGTCGCAGCGCAGCACCATCGAGGCGACCAGGCCCAGCAGCTCCTTGGTCTTCACATCCAGCACACCGGACTTGTAGGTCTGCGTGTCCAGCGCGAAGAAGCGCCGCACCACCTGGTTGTCCTCGGCCAGTATGCGTTCGTTCATGCGCTGGCGGAACGCGGTGAATTCCGCCACGCGGTCCTTTTCACCGCCCTGCCCACCACTCATGCCGCACTTCCCAGCAGTTCCGCCAGCTTGCCGCTGCGGTCCGCCGCCACCAGGTCGTCGTAGCCGCCGACGTGCTGGTCGTTGATGAAGATCTGCGGCACTGTGCGTCTGCCACCGCTGCGCGCCAGCATGGCATCGCGCTGCGCTGGATCGGTATCGACCCGCACTTCACTCCATTCCAGCCCCTTGGACTTCAACAGGTTCTTGGCCGCCACGCAGTACGGGCATACCGCGGTGGAATAGACTTCGATCTTGGACATCACGAAACTCCGATTGCCTGCGCATCATGTAGTGGCAAAAAAACCTGGAACAAGCCTCCGAATCCGCGGTCAATCCACCATCGGAATGTGGCCATGATGGCTCTCCGCCCTACTCCCACAATCCACGGACGGCCGCAAGATACCCACCCATGATACCCGCCCGCATGGCACCACGACGCCCCGCCACACGCCTGCTCACGGCCCTGATCCTCGCCGGCCTCGCCTTCGCCGCCGGGGCCCAGGACAGCTCGCGCCTGCCCGACCTCGGCAGCTCGGCCAATGCGCTGATCTCGCCGCAGGAGGCGCAGGACTACGGTGCCTCGATGCTGCGCCAGATGCGTGCGCTGGGCATGGTGGTCGACGACCCGCTGCTTGAGGACTACATCAACGACCTCGGTTTCCGACTGGTTGCTGCCTGCGCCAAGCCGCGCGACCACTTCCAGTTCTTCGTGGTCAAGGACAACGAGGTCAACGCCTTCGCCATGCCTGGCGGCTACATCGCGGTGAATTCCGGCCTGATCACCATCACCCGCAGCGAAAGCGAACTGGCCGGCGTGATCGCGCACGAGATTGGCCATATCACGCAGAACCACCTGCAGCGCGCGTTCGAGGAATCGAAGAAGGATGCGCCGCTGATGGCACTCGTGCTGCTGGGCGCCATCGCCGCCAGCACGGCCGGTCGCAGCGGCGGCGACGCGCCGATCGCTGTGCTGGCCGGCGGACAGGGCCTGCTGGCGCAGAAGGAAATCAACTTTACCCGCAAGGACGAGATCGAAGCCGACCGCGCCGGCATCAAGACCTTGGCCAACGCGGGCTTCGATCCCAACGCGATGGCGGCGTTCTTCCAGCACATGCAGGACGTCTTGAGCACGGGCGCGGGCGGCGAAGCCCCCTCCTTCCTGCAGGATCACCCGGTCACCAGCGACCGCATCGCCGACGCCAAGGCACGCGCCGGCGCACTGATCGCCGAACAGCAGCGGCGCCCTTCCGGCAACACGCTGCTCGCAGGCCAATGGGAACAGATCAGTGCACCGATGCCCTTCGTGCACGGCCCCATCGTGCTCGGTGCGAACGCCGCCGACCCGGCCGGCCTCGATACTTACCAGTTGATGCGCGAGCGCGCGCGCGTGCTGACCGGCAACCCCATCAAGCTGGTCGACTACTACGCCAGCAACCTGAAGAGCAATCCGGGCTTCGATACTCCGGCCAACCGCTACGGCTATGCGCTGGCGCTTACCCGCAGCGACCGCGGCGCGCAAGCCGTGGCGCAGCTCCAGCCATTGCTGAAGGCACATGCCGGCAGCCTGATCCTCACCTTGGCGCTGGCCGACGCCGAGCGCCAAGCCGGGCAGCGCGATGCCGCACTGGCGTTGTATCGCCAGCTCAACCTGCAGTCGCCGCGAAACCGCGCAGTGGCGCTGGCCTACGCTACCGCGCTCACCGAACGCGGCGACAAGTCGCAGGCCGGCACCGCCGCCGACCTGCTGCGCCCGCTGTTGGAAAACAGCGACGATCCAGCGCTGTACACCGCGTATGCCCGCGCCAGCGACAAGGCCGGCGACAGCGAGCGCGCCGGCGAGGCCTGGGCCGATGCCAGCTACTACGCCGGCCGTCCGTTCGATGCGATGGAACAGCTCAAGCGACTGCTCAGGCGCGCTGACCTCAGCTATTACGCGCGCTCACGCATCCAGGCACGCATCGCCGAACTCACCCCGCTGGTACTGGAACTGCGCAAGCGCAAGATCGACACGCCGGACAACCCTGCCACTCAGAATGGCTCACAGCAGTTGCAAGGCCAGCGCTGTGCCGGGCGCCTGTGTCTGGGCCTGAAAGCGGGCCCCGGTTGACTGACCGAGGCCGCGGACCGCCGCCTTTCCGGACGGCGCGGGCGTCCCTGGCGGCCCGTCTGGTCCTTAATTTGTCATGAAAGCGGGGATGGACCATCCCGTGTCATTGCGCCGTAACATCCCTGCACTGCAATATCACGGTCAAAATCCAACGGATTCCGCCCGCGTGCACAAGCGCATCCTGATCGTCGAAGACGAAACCTCGATCCGTGAAATGATCGCCTTCGCCCTGCGCAAGGCTGATATGGAGGCGATGCAGGCCGCCGACGCCCGGGCCGCTCAGCTTGCCATTTCCGAACAGGTACCTGACCTGATCCTGCTGGACTGGATGCTGCCCGGCATGAGCGGGCTGGAGCTGGCGCGCCGGCTACGCAAGGAAGAGTTGAGCCGCGAGATCCCCATCATCATGCTCACCGCGCGTGGCGAGGAGATGGATCGCGTCAACGGCCTCGAGGCCGGCGTAGACGACTACGTGGTCAAGCCGTTCTCCACCCGCGAACTGCTGGCGCGGATCAAGGCGGTGCTGCGCCGCACCCACGGGGACGACGGCGACGGCGTGGTGGAACTGGGCCAGCTGCGCATCGACGGTCCCGCGCACCGGGTCTTCGCCGGCGACAACGCGGTGACCATCGGCCCCACCGAATACCGCTTGCTGCACTTCTTCATGACCCATCCCGAGCGCGTGTATTCGCGCGCTCAGCTGCTCGACCACGTGTGGGGCGGCAGCGTGTACGTGGAGGAGCGCACCGTGGACGTACACATCCGCCGCCTGCGCAAGACGCTGGAACCCTGGAAGCTGGAAGACATGGTGCAGACCGTGCGTGGAAGCGGCTACCGCTTCTCCGCAAGCATCTGACCGACCGATTTGCGGGAGGGCGGCGATGAACGGGTACGCTTGTAAGCTCGCCCCACCCATCCTAGCCAAGTTCCGCCATGCCCATGTCCCGTCGCTGGAAACTTTCCGCCGTTTGTCTGGCCGCCCTGCTCGCAGGCGGGCTGCTCGGGCAGTTGGCCGGTGGGCATGTCGCGACGGGCGTGGCCACTGTCGCCGTGGCGGAAATCGTCTTGCTGTTGACGCGCGAGCGTCATCCGATGCGATCCATCATGACAACGACCACCGCCGATGCGAAACATAAACGCCTCATGACGCGCACCCACCGCCTCGCTACCAGTCTACGCGACCTGCGCCGCACCGCCAGCCAGTTGCCCGACGCCGTGGTGCTGCTCGATCCCGACCAACGCGTACGCTGGTTCAACCATGCGGCGGAGAACCTGCTTGGACTGCGCTCCCCGGATGACCGCGGCGCTCCGCTGGAACAGCGCCTGCAAGCTTCCGAACTCGCCGACTGGCTACGCCAGGATGAGCACGAACCCCTGCACGACACCGTGGCGCCGGGCAGTCCCGACAGCCAGATCAGCGTCAGCCTGCTGCCGTTCGGCCGCCGCCAGCAGCTACTGCTGGCGCGCGACACCAGCCATGTCACCCGGCTCGAACAGATGCGCCGCGACTTCGTGGCCAACGTCTCGCACGAGCTGCGCACGCCGCTCACCGTGATCCACGGCTACCTGGAACTGCTCGACCCGGAGGATGCGCCCGCGCTGGCACCGGTGCTCGGCGAAATGCGCGCTCAATCGCGCCGCATGGGCCAGATCGTGGAAGACCTGCTCACCCTCTCGCGGTTGGAAACCCAGCACCGCGTCGAGGACGAGCGGGTGCCGATGGCGCCGCTACTGGCCACCCTGCGCAAGGAAGCCGAGGCGCTCAGCCAGGGCCGCCACACCATCGTGATGGAAGCCGAGGCCGGGCCCGACCTGCTCGGCTCGTCCAAGGACCTGCACAGCGCGCTTTCCAACCTGGTCAGCAACGCGGTGCGCTACACCCCCGCCGGCGGCACCATCACCATCCGCTGGCGGCGCACCCCGGAGGGCGCCAGCTACTCGGTAAGCGACACCGGCTACGGCATTCCCGCCAGCCATCTCTCGCGCCTCACCGAGCGCTTCTACCGCGTATCTTCAAGCCGCTCGCGCGGCACCGGCGGCACCGGGCTCGGGCTTTCCATCGTCAAACACGTGCTGAACCTGCACCAGGCCCGCCTGGGCATCGAGAGCGAGCCGAGCCGCGGCTCGACGTTTTCCTGCCACTTCGGCCCCGAGCGCCTGCTCACGCCGGCTCGCAGCCACGACGAAACCTGAAGCGCCGCGCGGCATAGCGCGCACCGGCCGTCGCGCTTGCGCCAGAATGCACGGATGCGTCGCCTCGACACCCCAGATCCCTCGCCCATCGACCTCACCGCGCCCGAGCTTTATCTCAGCCGCGAACTGGCCGCGCTGGAATTCAACTTCCGCGTGCTGGCGATGGCGCGCGACCCCTCGGTGCCCCTGCTGGAGCGGTTGCGCTTCCTCAGCATCGTGGCCAACAACCTCGACGAGTTCTTCGAAGTGCGCGTCGCGATGCTCAAGCACCACCACGCCTACGGATCGGCTGCACCGGGCCCCGACGGCCTTTCGCCGCCGGAACTGCTGGCACGCATCCGCAACCGCGTGCTGGAACTGGTCGCCGAGCAGTATGCAATCTGGCAGCAGGAACTGCGCCCGCAACTGGATGCCGAACACATCTACATCCTGACGCGCGCGCAATGGAGCGCGCGTCAGAAGCGCTGGCTGCAGGGCTACTTCGAGCACGAGGTGCTGCCGGTACTGTCGCCGCTAGGGCTGGACCCGGCGCATCCGTTCCCGCGCATCCTGAACAAGACGCTGAACATCGCGGTTGTGCTGAAGGGCCGTGACGCGTTCGGCCACGAAGGCCACATGGCCCTGGTGCGCGCGCCGCGCTCGCTGCCTCGGATCATCCGCGTACCGGCCGAAGTCTGCGGCGAAGGCGAGCATTTCGTGTTCCTCGCCGAGCTGCTTCATGCCTTCGTCGACATGATGTTCCCCGGCTTCAAGGTGGTCGGCTCCTGGCAGTTCCGGGTTACCCGCAACAGCGAGCTGATCGTGGAGGAGGCCGAGGTGGAAAACCTCGCCCATGCGCTCAGCGAGGAGCTGCTGGGCCGCGGCTACGCACGACCGGTGCGGCTGGAGATCGCCACCGACTGCCCGCAGACGATCACTTCGATGCTGACGCGCAACTTCCAACTGGAAGAAGCGGATGTGTACCGCTGCGACGGTCCGGTCAACATCATCCGCGCCGGGCTTATCTACGACTGGCTGGACCGTGCCGACCTGAAATATCCGCGCTTCACCCCAAAGCTGCCCGTGGAACTGGAGGACAGCCGCAACAAATTCGAGCGGATCGCCCAGCGCGACGTGCTGCTGCACCATCCTTACCAGAGCTTCACCGCGGTGGTGGAACTGCTACGCCAGGCCAGCACCGACCCCAAGGTGCTGGCGATCAAGCAGACCCTGTACCGCGCCGGCGAGGACACGCCACTAGTGGACCTGCTGGTGGAGGCGGCGCGCCATGGCAAGGACGTCACCGTGGTGATCGAACTGCGCGCCCGCTTCGACGAGGAGGCCAACATCCGCCTCGCCACGCGCCTGCAGGAGGCCGGCGTGCAGGTGGTGTACGGCGTGGTCGGCTACAAGACCCACGCCAAGATGATGCTGATCGTACGCCGCGAGAATGGCGTGTTGCGACGTTACGCGCACCTCTCCACCGGCAACTACCACCAGATCAACAGCCGCAGCTACACCGACATTGGCTTGATGACCGCCGATCCCGAGATCGGCGAAGACCTCCACAAAATCTTCCAACAGCTCTCGGGCCTGGGCCCGCGCATCGCGTTGAAGCGCCTGCTGCATTCGCCGTTCACGCTCTACACCGGCGTGATGGAGCGTATAGAGCGCGAGACCGAGCTGGCTCGCGCCGGTCGCCCCGCGCGGATCGTGGCCAAGCTCAACGCGCTGAACGAAGCGCACGTGATCCAGGCGCTGTACCGCGCCTCGCAGGCTGGCGTGGAGATCGACCTGATCGTGCGCGGCGCCTGCACGCTGCGCCCTGGCCTGCCCGGCATTTCCGAGCGCATCCGCGTGCGCTCTATCGTCGGGCGCTTCCTCGAACACAGCCGCGTGTACTGGTTCGGCAACGACGGTCAGCCAGTGCTATTCTGCGCCAGTGCCGATTGGATGGAGCGCAACCTGATGCGCCGCATCGAGATCGCCTTCCCGATCCGCGATCCCGAACTGGCCGCACGCGTGTTCGACGAAACCCTCGCCAACAGCCTCGCCGATAACACCCAAGCCTGGCTACTGGGCGGCAATGGCCGCTATACGCGTGCCACCCCGGACACGCAGACTCCCTACTGCGCGCAGCAGACGCTGCTGGACAAGCTGTGCCCGTGAGCGTGGCGATGCGGCATCATGTGCCGACCGGCGACGACCCACGAGGAACCCACGCTTGAGCCAAGCCGACCAGACCCCGATCCGCGACGGCGAGCTGCTGGCCGCGGTCGACATGGGCTCGAACAGCTTCCACCTGATCGTGGCGCGCATGGAGCACGGCGAGCCGCGGGTGATCGACCGCCTGCGCGACAGCGTGCGCATGGCCGCCGGCCTGCGCAGCGACGGCTCGCTGGACGCAGACCGCCGCGCCCGCGCCATGGACTGCCTCGCCCGCTTCGGCCAACGCATCGCCGGCCTGCCCTCGCAGCGCGTGCGCGCGGTAGCGACGAATGCGGTGCGCCGGCTGGCTGCGCCGCAGACCTTCCTCGCCGCCGCCGAGGCCGCGCTGGGCCATCCCATCGAGGTAGTGTCCGGCCGCGAGGAGGGGCGACTGATCTTCCTCGGCGCCGCGCACGGCCTGCCCGCCTCGCGCGAGCCGCGGCTGGTGATGGACGTGGGTGGCGGCAGCACCGAATTCATCATCGGCCGCGGCCTGGCACCGCTGTACACCGAGAGCGTGCAGGCCGGCTGCATCGCTTCCACGCTGCGCTTCTTCCCCGGCGGCAAGCTCAACCGCAAGCGCTGGCAGCGCGCGTGCGGCGAGATCGGCGTGCTGCTGCAGCAGTTCGCCGAGGACTACCGCGAATCGGGCTGGGAGGAGGCCTACGGCTCGTCCGGCAGCGCCAAGGCGATCGGCGCGGTGGCGCAGGCGATGAAGCTCAGCGACGACGGCATCACACCCGCGGCACTGTCCGGGCTGCGCGACGCGATCCTTGCGCAAGGCAGCATCGCCGCACTGAAGCTGCCCGGCCTGGCGGAGGAACGCGCGCCAGTGCTCCCTGGCGCCGTGGTGATCTTCGAAGCTGCGTTCGAGGCGCTGGGCATCGAACGCATGCGCGTATGCGAAAGCTCGATGCGCGAGGGCCTGATGTGGGACCTGCTCGGCCGCGTCGCCGGCAGCGACCCGCGCACAGGCAGTATCGACGCGCTGGCCAGCCGCTACGGCGTCGACCGCGCCCAGGCACGGCGCGTGGAATCCACCGCGCTGCAACTGTTCGACCAGACCGCGAAGGCGTGGAAGCTTGACGGCGAGGCGCGCGAATGGCTGTCGTGGGCCGCGCGCGTGCACGAGATCGGCCTCGCCATCGCCCACAGCCAGCACCACCACCACGGCGCCTACATCCTGCGGCACGCCGACCTCGCCGGATTCTCGCGGCAGGAGCAGCAACTGCTCGCGGCGGTGGTCGAGATGCACCGGCGCAAGCCGGACAAGGCGGTGATCGCCTCGCTGCCGCAGCGCTATCGCCAGCTCGCCCGCCACACCACGGCGCTTCTGCGCCTCGCGGTGCTGTTCCGTCGTGGCCGCCGGGCCGAGTCGCTGCCGCCGATGAAACTGGCGGCCACCCGCCAGCGCCTGCGCCTGAGCATGCCCGCCGCATGGCTGGAGCAGCACCCGCTCAGCGAGGCCGACCTGCACCAGGAGCAGGCGCCCATGGCAGAACTGGGGCTGGAACTCGAGCTGTCGACCACCTGATGCCCGCGACCATGGGGCCGGTCCAATTCGTCCGCAATCGCCGTGATCAGAAAGATGGCCGCGAGATTCCACCCGCCCTATCTTCGTGCCATCGGCGGCCAGACATGGCAGCACTCTCTGGGAACGCATGCTGAACTTCCATGGGCACACCAGCCGGCGTGGCCGCGTATCATGGGCGGATACCTCGACAGGCCTGCCTCCATGTCCCAGCCCAAGCTCGCCCTGCTGCTGTTCACCGCTGCCCTGATCGCACCCGCACTGCGGGCCCAGGGCGTCCAGCCGGCGAAAGCCACCGATCCCGAAGTGGTACTGCACACCACGAAGGGCGACATCACGCTGGAGCTGTATCCGGACAAGGCGCCGAAGAGCGTGGCCAACTTCCTGCAGTACGTGCGCAGCGGCTTCTACGCCGGCACAGTGTTCCACCGCGCCATCCCTGGCTACCTGGTGCAGGGCGGCCTGTATAGGCGCGACCTGCAAGCCAAGCGCACGCGCCCCGCGATCGCCAACGAAGCAGACAACGGGCTTTCGAACCTGCGCGGCACCATCGCGGTGGCACGCGGCGCCGACCCCAACTCCGGTACCTCGCAGTTCTTCATCAACCTCGTCGACAACCGCCAGCTGGATTTCGTGGGCAACCAGAGCGGCCTCACCTGGGGCTACGCAGTGTTCGGCAAGGTCGTCAAGGGCATGGACGTGGTGGACAAGATCGCCGCACTGCCGACCCGTGGCATCGGTCCGTTTGCCGCCGACGTGCCCAACCCGCTGGTGGTGATCGAAAGCGCGCAGGTGGTCGGCGAGACCGCCCCCGCCGCGTCATCCAGCACGGCTCCGCACACCAAGGCGAAGTGACGCGATGCCCAGCCTGTTCATCGCCGACCTGCACCTCGATGACAGCCGGCCGCGGATCACCCAGTTGTTCGAACGCTACCTCGCCAGCACAGAGGTGCGTGGTGCCGACGCGCTGTACATCCTCGGCGACCTGGTCGAGGCGTGGGTCGGCGACGACGACGACGCGGAGCTGCCGAAACGCATCGCTTGCGCCACGCACGCCGTACGCGAAGCCGGCGTACCGGTGTACTTCATGGCCGGCAACCGCGACTTCCTTCTGGGCGAAGACTTCGCGCAGCAGGCCGGTTTCGAGCTGCTCGAGGACGGCACAGTGCACACGCTGCATGGCCGCCCCACCCTGCTGATGCACGGTGACGTCCTATGCACCGGCGACGTGGGCTACCAGACCGTGCGCAAACAAGTGCGCACGCCGGAATGGAAGGCGCAGATCCTCGGCATGTCGCTGGAAGCCCGCCGCGCCTTCGCCGCTCGTTCCCGCGCAGAAAGCCGCGCGCATACCGGCAGCGCCATGGAAACGATCATGGACGTGGACGCGGGTGCCGTCGCCGACGCCATGCGCAAGGCCGACGTGACCCGGCTGATCCACGGCCACACCCATCGCCCCGCGATCCACCGCTTCGAGCTCGACGGCGCAACCGTTGAACGGATCGTGGTGGGCGACTGGTACGAGCAGGGCTCGGTGCTGCGCGTGGACGCCGATGGCGTGGCGCTACACGGCCTGCCGCTCGGTTAAGCCATCGGCTGCAAAGAGCGCCAGCCGTGCCTATTTGCGACCAGGGGCTGTCACAGAGATCAGCCCAGGATCAGCTGGCCCGCACCTTACTCTTGGACACATACCACGTGCCCAGCAGGAAATCCCACAGCGGCGAGGTGACACCAAAGTTCTTGTCGGGATGGTGGTGGTGCACGTGGTGTACCGCGGCCCACTTGCGCGCGAGCGGATGGTTGAAGCGACCACGGCGATGGATGACGAGATGGCTGAAGCCGTACAGCGCGTAACCCAGCGCGATCGCACCGGAGAGCAGCAGCGCCAGCGCAGCGGGCAACACCAGCGCCAAGGCTGCGGCAAGCAGCGTGACCACCGCGGGCGGGAAGAAGAACGGTAACGAGTCGTAGCCCAGCGGCTGCTCGTGATGGATGGTGTGGCCACGCTCGAACAGCGGCACCGCGCCGTGAAACAGCCAGCGATGGAAGGCGTATTCGATGAAGCTGAAGATGAACAGGCCCATCAGGAAAACCAGCGCCGACAGCAGCGGCTGGCTGTGATCCAGCCAAAACGACGCGCCCAGCAACACGAAGCTGACGAGAAAATCGGTGACGTGGCTGACCCAGTAGTTCGCCCGCGTGGACGACATGCGTGCGATCGCCTGCAGCACACCGGTGCCGAGCCCCCGATCCACGCCCTGGCCACGCTGCTGCGTCATCGCTACCTCGTCATCATCCAAATGCCCCACCCGGCTCCGCTGCGTAGCTTACTGCGCTGCCATGCGACAGCGGACGGTGGCGCATTTTCCGCCTCATGCGGTATTCAGACGCCGGCCGGCGCCTGCAGCAGCCGCGCCATCTGCACGTCCTGTTCCCGCCAAAGTTCGTTGACCCATGTCTGGAACCGCTGGCGGAATGCATCGTCGCGCTCGTAATCCCCGCGCAGCCCCGCTTCGATGGCGCGCTGGCGCAGGCTCACCCGCACCTCGCGCAGCCGCCCGGCGACCAAGTCGAGCATGCTGCACGGGCCGCCGGGATAGGCGATGGTCACTTCGAGGATGGCGTCCAGCCCCTCGCCCATCGCGTCCAGTACGAAGGCCACGCCGCCGGCCCGCGGCTTCAGTAGGTGCCGGTATGGCGATCCCTGCGCATCGTGCTTGGCTGGCGTGAAGCGCGTGCCTTCAACGAAGTTCATCACCGACACCGGCATCTGGCGGAACTTCGTGCAAGCGCGGCGCGTGGCTTCCCGGTCCTTGCCCTGCAGCTCGGGGTGCCTCGCCAGGGTTTCCCGCGAGTAGCGCTTCATGAAGGGGAAATCCAGCGCCCACCATGCCGGCCCCAGCAGCGGAACCCAGATCAGCTGGCTCTTCAGGAAGAAGCGCAGGAAGGGGATACGCCGGTTAAGCAGCTTCTGCAGCACCGGGATGTCCACCCAGCTCTGGTGGTTGGCCAGCACCAGGTAGTTGGCGTCGCGGCGCAGGCCGTCCAACCCCTCGACCTCCCAGCGGATGCGCGTGAACAGCTCGAACAACGCGTTGTTGAAGCCAATCCAGCTTTCCGCGATAGCCACCAGCAGGCGTGAGCAGCGGCGGCGCCATGCCGGCAACGGCACCAGCAGCTTCAGCAGGGTGAGTGCGAACAGCGGCAGTACGTGGACCAGCACATTCAGTACCAGCAGCAACACCACCAGCGGCACGCGGATCAGGGCGGGAAGGAAGGCGAGCATCGAGATCCTTTCAGCGCAGCAGTCGACGCACCTTGAGCAGGGCCGCCACGAAGGCGTCGACCTCCTCGTACGTGTTGTAGAAAGCCAGCGAGGCGCGCAGCGTGGCCGGGACCCCATAGAACTGCATCAATGGATGCGCACAGTGGTGTCCAGAGCGTACCGCCACACCCTCCAGGTCCAGCAGGGTGGCCAGGTCAGTGGCCTGTGCCCCTTCGACCAGGAAGGAAATCACAGGCTCCTTGTCGCCTGCCTCGCCGAAGATGCGTAGGCCAGGGATCTCGCGCAGTTGCGCGGTGGCATGGTCGAGCAGGGCATGCTCGTGCGCACGCAGCGCGTCGAAGCCCAACGCTTCGACATACGCGATCGCGGCGCCGACGCCGGCGAACCCGCCGATGTTCGGCGTACCCGCTTCGAAGCGATGCGGCGGCTCGGCAAACGTTGTGCCGGAGAACCTCACCTCGCGGATCATCTCGCCACCGCCGAAGAACGGCGGCATCGCGTCGAGGTGCTCCTTCTTAGCCCACAGCGCACCGGTGCCGGTGGGCGCCAGCATCTTGTGCCCGGTGAGCGCGTAGAAATCGCAGCCCAGCGCGCGCACGTCCACCGGGCGATGCGGCACTGCCTGCGAACCGTCCACGAACAGCGGGATGCCGCGCTCGCGGCAAGCCCTGGCCAGCTCGCGGACCGGATTGACCGTGCCCAGCACGTTGGAGACGTGGGCGACGCAGGCCAGCTTCACTTCGGGCGTGAGCAACTCGACGAACTTCTCCACGATCAGCTCGCCGCGCTCGTCGATCGGCGCCGCCTTCACGGCGGCCCCGACACGGGCCGCGACCAGCTGCCAAGGCACGATGTTGGCGTGATGCTCCATCGTGGTGGTGAGGATGGCGTCACCGGCCCTGAGCCGCGGCAGCGCAAAACTGTAGGCCACCAGGTTAGCCGCCTGCGTGGTACCGGAGGTGAGCACGACCTCGTTCCGCGACGGCGCATGGATGAACCGAGCCAGCGCGTCGCGCGCGCCTTCGTAGCTTGCGGTGGCTTCCTCGCCGAGCAAATGCACGGCACGCGACACGTTGGCATTGTGCTCGCGGTAATGGCGATCCACCGCCTCAATCACCGCCTGCGGCTTCTGGCTGGTGTTCGCGTTGTCGAAATACACCAGCGGCTTGCCGTGCACCGTGCGCGCGAGCAGTGGGAAATCCGCGCGAATGCGCTGGATGTCGAAGGTGGCTTGCGTGCTCATCGTCAGAGTGATCCGTTTTTCCAAACCCGCGGGTGCAGACTTTCCCCGTCATTCCTTCGCATGCGGGAATCCAGTCTCTTCGCGCTCAACGGCCGCAGGTGCTGGATCCCGGCATTCGCCCGGATGACGGGGACGCAACATCATGTAGGCAAATCGAGCGCGAGCAAGCCGGCAAGATGCTCGCGGAGCGCCGTGACCGGCAGGTCGTCCAGCACCGCGCGACAGAACGCGACGGTGAGCAGGGCGCGCGCCTCGGCCATCGGAATGCCGCGCGAGCGCAGGTAGAACAGCGAGCGCTCGTCCAGCTGGCCTACGGTGGCACCATGCGCGGCCTTCACCTCGTCGGCGTGGATCTCCAGCTCCGGCTTGGTGTCAATCTCGGCGTTCGGCGACAGCAGAAGGTTCTTGTTGCTGAGGCTGGCGTCGCTGCCGTCTGCGCCAGGCGCCACCAGGATCGCGCCACGGAACACCCCGCGCCCCCGCTGATCGGCCACCCCGCGCCAGACCGAATCCGACGCCGTGCCCAGTGCCTGGTGGCGTATCGCCAGCTGCGTGTCGACTTGCTGACGGCCACGCGGCATGAACACGCCGCGCGTAACGAATCGCGCACCATCGCCCGCCAGCTCGGCGCGCACGTCGTGGCGCGCCAGCGCCCCGCCCAGTTCCAGCACGTGCGACGAGACCTGCGCGCGCCGGCCCAGTTGCAGCCGGCTGCGCCGGATCAGGCTGCTGCCGGCCGCCGCCTGCTGCAGCAGCACGTGCCGCAGCACCGCGCCATCGCGCAGGTAGGTGTCGCTCACCAGCGTGGCGAAGTGTTGCTGCTCGCCGCTGGCGGCATGGTGTTCCACCAGCGCGAGTTCGGCGCCTTCGCCCAGTTCGATGATGGTGCGAAGGTGCCACGCCAACTCCGCTTCGGCCGGCGCGCCGAGGAACACCAGGTGCACCGGCGCGTCCGGCTTCGCACCGGCCTCCAGCGTGAGCACCACGCCGTCGGTTGCCATCGCCGCGTTGAGTCGCACGAAGGCATCGCCCTGCTCCGCTTCATGCCGCGACAGCACGAAGCGCAGGGACTCGGCATCCTGCCGCAGTGCCTGCGACAGCGGCTGCAACGTGATTCCGGCGGGTAGCGCGTCCAGCATGGAAAGGTCGGCGCGGAATACGCCGTTGACGAACACCAGCCGCGGCCCATACACGCCGGGCAAGCCAAACACGGCCGGATCAACCGCATGCTCTATCGCCCGCGCATCGCCCGCGGCGAAGCGGCGCTGGGCCAGAGCGCGCAATGCAGTGTACTTCCACGCCTCCATGCGCGTATCGGGCAGACCGGCGGCGACGAAGGCATCGAGGTGCTCACGGCGCGATGCATCCAGCCACGCGATGCCGCTGACCGGCAGCGTCGCCGCGCCCATCGCTTCGACGAAAGGCAGTGCCTGGCTCATGCCGACGCGCCCGCCGGCTCGCCGTGCTCACGCACCCAGGCATAGCCGTGCTCTTCAAGCTTTAGCGCTAGCGTCTTGTCGCCGCTCTCCACGATACGGCCGCCGGCCAGCACGTGTACGAAGTCCGGCTCGATGTAGTCAAGGAGGCGCTGGTAATGGGTCACTACCAGGAACGAACGCTCCGGCGAACGCTGTGCATTGACGCCCTGCGCCACCTGCTTCAGCGCGTCGATGTCCAAGCCCGAATCGGTCTCGTCGAGAATCGCCAGCTTCGGCTCCAGCACGGCCATCTGGAAGATCTCGTTGCGCTTCTTCTCGCCGCCGGAGAAGCCCTCGTTCACCGCGCGGTGCAGCAGCTCGTCGGAGATCTGCATCACCTTGAGCTTCTCGCGCACCAGTTTGAGGAACTGCATGGAATCGAGTTCCTGCTCGCCGCGCGCCTTGCGCTGCGCGTTGAGCGCCGCGCGCAGGAAATAGGTGTTGTTGACGCCGGGGATCTCCACCGGGTACTGGAAGGCAAGGAATACGCCGGCGGCGGCCCGTTGTTCCGGCTCCAGCGCCAGCAGGTCGATGCCGTTGAAGGTGACCGAGCCAGCGGTGACCTCGTAGCCTTCGCGGCCGGAGAGCACGTTGCCCAGCGTGGACTTGCCCGCGCCGTTCGGCCCCATGATGGCGTGCACTTCGCCCGGGTTCACGCTGAGCGTGAGGCCCTTGAGGATTTCCTTGCCCTCGACGCGGGCGTGCAGGTTGTCGATCTTCAGCATGGGGTTCACTCGATCGGTTCAGTGGCTGGCGTCGTCTTCGCGACGCCGCAGCACGACATAGGTAAAAGCCTGCTCCTTGCCGGCAGGCGTGCGGTGCAGCTCACGGCTGCGGGCAACGGGATCGAACGCCGCGGCGAACAGCCTGGCCAGCCCGTCGGCGTCGTGGCGAGCCACCGGCAGGCCACTGCAGCGTTCCGGACCGTCAAGCGCAAAGCAGCCGATCACGAGATGGCCGCCGCCGCGCAGGGCGCGCGTCGCCGCGGCGACATAGCGCGCCTGCTCCTCGCGCTCGACCAGAAAATGGAACACCGCGCGGTCGTGCCACAGCGCGTAATGCGCCTCGGGCAGATCGACCCGGGTGACGTCGCCGACGATCCAGCGCACCCGTTCGGCCTGCGAGCCCAGCCGCCAGCGCGACTCCGCCAATGCATTGGCGGAGAGATCAAGCACGCTGATGTCGCGAAAGCCACGCGCCAGCAGGTCGTCGACCAGGCTGGCGCGGCCGCCGCCCACGTCGATCGCCGGCTGCGCGGACGGCACGTCGAGCGCGTCGATCAGGCGCAGCGATTCGTTCAGGTGTGGGCGGAACCAACTGGTGTCGCCTTCACTCTTGTCGCGATACACCGTCTCCCAGTGTTGCTGGCGCTCCATGCTCACCCCACCGCGCCTTCCAGCGACACTTCGAGCAGCTTCTTCGCCTCTACCGCGAACTCCATCGGCAGCTCGCGGAACACCTGCTTGCAGAAGCCGTCGACGATGAGCGACACGGCGTCTTCCTCGCCGATGCCGCGGCTGCGGCAGTAGAACAGCTGGTCATCGGAGATCTTCGAGGTAGTGGCCTCGTGTTCGACGATGGCGCTGGGATTCTTCACTTCCATGTAGGGGAAGGTGTGCGCGCCGCAGCGCTTGCCGATCAGCAGCGAGTCACACTGCGTGTAGTTGCGCGCGCCTTCCGCGCCCTTCTCCACCTTCACCAGCCCACGGTAGCTGTTGCTGCTGCGGCCGGCACTGATGCCCTTGGAGACGATCTTCGACCGGGTGCCCTTGCCAATGTGGATCATCTTGGTGCCGGTGTCGGCCTGCTGGCGGTGGTGGGTCAGCGCAACAGAGTGGAACTCGCCCACCGAGCGGTCGCCGCGCAGCACCACGCTGGGGTATTTCCAGGTGATCGCCGAGCCGGTTTCCACCTGTGTCCAGCTGATCTTGGATTCCGCGCCGCGGCAGTCGCCGCGCTTGGTCACGAAGTTGTAGATGCCGCCGACGCCGTTCTCGTCACCGGGGTACCAGTTCTGCACCGTGGAGTACTTGATTTGCGCCTTCTCCAGCGCGACCAGCTCCACTACCGCGGCATGCAGTTGGTTCTCGTCGCGCCGGGGCGCGGTGCAGCCTTCGAGGTAGGAGACGTGCGCGCTTTCCTCCGCCACGATTAAAGTGCGCTCGAACTGGCCGGTGTTCTGCGCATTGATGCGGAAATAGGTGGACAACTCCATCGGGCAGCGTACGCCCTTCGGAATGAACACGAAGCTGCCGTCGGAGAACACCGCCGAGTTCAGCGCAGCGAAGAAGTTGTCGCCTGTAGGCACCACACTGCCCAGGTACTGCTGCACCAGCTCCGGATATTCGCGGATCGCCTCGCTCATCGAGCAGAAGATCACGCCGGCATCTGCCAGCTGCTTGCGGAAGGTGGTGCCCACCGAGACGGAATCGAACACCGCGTCCACCGCCACGCCGGCCAGCGCGGCGCGCTCGTGCAGCGGCACACCCAGCTTCTCGTAGGTCTCCAGCAACGCTGGATCGACCTCGTCCAGCGACTTCGGCTTCTTCTTGGGCGCGGCGTAGTAGCTCAGCGCCTGGTAATCAATGGGATCGATCTTGAGCTTAGCCCAGTCGGGCTGCGGCATGGTCAGCCAGTGGCGGTAGGCAGCTAGACGCCATTCGGTCATCCACTCCGGCTCGCGCTTGATCGCCGAGAGCTGGCGGATCGTTTCCTCGTCCAGCCCCGGAGGCAGGCCGGTCATCTCGATCTCAGTGACGAAGCCCGCACTGTAGTTGCGGCCCAGCGCCTCGGCGACCTCGGCGTTGTCGCGCAGCGCGATGGTGGCGGTGTCGGTGGATTCGCTGCTCATGCCGTGATTCTGCCTTTCGGGGTGCCGACCTTAAGGGTGCCGATGTCGATCGTCACTTCGCCGCGCGGTGCCGGGCCAAGCATGTCGGCCAGGCTCACCGCACGGAGTGCGCGGTCAAGCACGTTGTTGATGCGCTGCCAGCTGCCGCGCACGCCGCATTGCGCCTCGCGTCCACAGTGGCCCTCGGAACTGACGCCGCATTCGGTCATGCCAATGGGCCCCTCCATCGCCTCGACGATCTCGGCCAGCGTGATCGAAGCGGCCGGCCGCGCCAGCCGGTAGCCGCCGTTGACGCCGCGGAAGGACTCCACCAGAGCGGCATGGCCCAGCGACTTCAGCAGCTTGCTTACCGTGGGCAGTTCCAAGTGCGTCTCGTCGGCGATCTGCGCCGTGCTCAGCACGTCATCCGGGTGGGCGGCGATACAGGTCATCACCACCGCGGCGTAATCCGTGAGTCGACTGACACGAAGCATGGGAAAGGTGCGGGATGCGGGAATGGGCTTAATCCAGACCAAAATGGTACTAATTAAGCCGAAGCCGGTCAAACCGATCCTGCCAGAAGGCCGGAGCCCAAAGTGCCGCCGCTACTAAGCGCGCGGCTGGGACAGCTCCATCACGATGGCATCCTCGCGTCCATCTTTGGCGGGGTAGTAGCGAGGCCGGCGGCCGATCTCGCGAAAACCCACCGATTCATACAACACCTTCGCCAGCGGATTCGAAGGCCGCACCTCGAGGAACACGCGCTGCGCGCCGCTCCAGCGGGACACGTCCAGCAGGCGCCCCAGGAGGTGCCGGCCCAGGCCACGGCCGCGGTACGCGGGGGCGATGCAGATGTTCAGCACATGCGCCTCGCCTGCGCCCACCGAGAGAATGCCGTAACCGGCGACCTCGTCGTCGATGCACAGTACCCAGCACGGATGCCCCGCCCTGACACAGTCGGCGAAAATGCCCCGCGTCCACGGAAAATCGTAGGAAGCCTGCTCCACTGCCTCGACCGCATCGAGGTCGTCCATTCGCATCGGTCGCATGTGGCTGGCTGGCCGGGCCACCGCGGCCATCGCGCCTATCGCCCTGCCGCGAGGCTGCGCTGCAAGGTGCGCAGGGCGATCCACAGACGGCGCTTGGCAGCGGCATCGTGCAGCAGCCGCGCAGGTTCGTCCACCAGCACAATCTGCGCCTGCGCGGTTACCTGCATCGGCAGGCTGCGTCCCAGCGCATGCGCCTGCGCCTCTCCGCAGGCAAGATAGGCCCGCGCATGCGGCACCGCGATTTCCGCCTCGCCGGGCTGCACCCTCACACGCACGGCACGCGCCAGCGTGGCGCCGCCACTGTTGAGCGCGCGCCCCAGCAGGTCGAGCTCGCGCGCTCCGCAAGCCGCCGGCAGAAGCACCACGCATTCGGCGTTGACCACGTCCGCCGCGCCTCCCCCACCGATCGCCGCCGATGGTACCGCCGCGGATGCCTGCCGGCGCTGCCATCGCGTCAGTCCCAGCGCATGCAGCACGCGCTCACGATGCGCAGTGGCCGGAGTCATACCGCCCCCCCGCGCCGCGCACGACGGCGATGCACGGCCAGGCCCCACAAGGTCAGCACCGGGCCGGACAGCAGGTAGACGGTGAACCCGGCGAACAGCACGCGCGGCGGATCAAGGTAAAGCAACACCAGCATGAACAGGGCCGCCACGATCCACACGAACGGCACGTGTTGACGGTCGCCGATCGGCAGCGACTTGAAGCTGAAGTAGCGAATGCGGCTGACCATCAGCAGACCGGTGACTGCGGCGATCCACGGCGTGACAAAGCACAGCGCGGCCCCCGAAACGTCAAACTTTTCCATCGTCCACACGAACGACATGCACACTGCCGCCGCCGCGGGGCTGGCCAGACCCTGGAAATAGCGCTTGTCGGCCACGCCCGCCTGGGTGTTGAAGCGCGCCAGCCGCAGCGCGGCGCACGCGGCGTAGATGAAGGCCGTGGCCCAGCCCAGCTTGCCCCACAGCGGGCCGAACTCGCGCAGGGTGGACAGCGACCAGGTGTACATCACCAGCGAGGGGGCCAGGCCGAAGCTCACCAGATCCGACAGCGAGTCATATTGCACGCCGAATTCGCTTTGCGTGCCGGTGAGCCGCGCCACCCGGCCGTCCAGTCCATCCAGCAGCGCGGCGACGAACACCGCCACGGCGGCATCGGAATAACGGCCGCCGACGCTGGCTAGGATGGCGTAGAAGCCGGCGAACATCGCCCCGGTGGTGAACAGGTTCGGCAACAGATAGATGCCGCGGTGCCGGGGTGGTCGGGCGGGCAGCGAGTCGCTCATGGAGCTATCCGTGACGGGGTGCATGAAGTGTAAACCATCCCCCGCTTGAGTCCCGGCCGCGCGGGAGTTCTACTAGGGCACTGGCCGCGGGGCGGGGAGCCCCGGCCATTCAAGCCCTCCGGAGAAACCCAATGTCCCGTCTGCCGATCGTCCTGGCGCTGCTGCTGATCGCCCCGCTGGCCGCCGCCCAGCAAATCTACAAGTGGACCGACGCCAAGGGCACGGTGCATTACTCGCAGTCGGCACCGCCGCAGGGGACCAAGTATCGGCAGGTAAAGCTGGCCAGCGGGGTGGAGTCCGCTGCCGGGCAGGCCGCGCAGCCGGCCGCCGACAGCACTGCCGCCCCGACCAACGACTCGCCGCAGGCTTCGACCGCGCCCATGGCCGACACGCCGGTCAATCGCGCCAAGATGTGCGCCGAACTGAAGTCCAACCTCGCCGCCTTGCAAGGCAGTGGCCCGGTGGTGATGCAACAGGGCGGCAAGTCGACCGTGCTCGACGATGCCCAGCGCAAGCAGCAAATCGCCAACGCGAATACCCACTACCGGCAGTACTGCAAGGCGCAGTAAAATTTCCGCACGGGGAGTTCCGCATCCTGCGGGCGCCGCTTCCGTCGTCAATCGGACTGACCAGCGCGTCCGTCAACCGCCCCGGCCGCGGAACTGCCCAATGCAGTTCCGCAGCGCAGTACGGCGCACCGCTATACTCCGGCTCTTTCAACGCCGGAACCCGCCTGCATGCGCCTTAGCCAATTCCATCTGGCCACCGTCAAGGAAGTACCCGCCGACGCCGAGATCGCTAGCCACCAGCTGATGCTGCGCGCTGGCATGATCCGCAAGCTCGCCTCCGGCCTCTACACCTGGTCGCCGCTGGGCCTGCGCGTGCTGCGCAAGGTGGAAAACGTGGTGCGCGAGGAAATGAACCGCGCCGGCGCCATCGAGATGCTGATGCCCACGATCCAGCCGCGCGAGCTGTGGGAGGAAACCGGCCGCTGGCAGAAGTTCGGCCCGCAGTTGTTGAAGATCAAGGACCGCAAGGAGCAGGAATTCTGTTACGCGCCCACCGCCGAGGAAGTCGTCACGGATTACGCGCGCAACGAGCTCAACAGCTACAAGCAGCTGCCGGTTAATTTCTACCAGATCCAGACCAAGTTCCGCGACGAGATCCGCCCACGTTTCGGCGTAATGCGCGCACGCGAATTCCTGATGAAGGACGCCTATTCCTTCCATCTCGGACAGGAATCGCTGGCGGAGACCTACCAGGCGATGTACGACGCCTATTCGCGCATTTTTACCCGGCTCGGCCTGAAGTTCCGCGCGGTGCAGGCCGATACCGGCGCCATCGGCGGCAATGCCAGCCACGAGTTCCAGGTACTGGCCGATTCGGGTGAGGATGCCATCGTGTTTTCCGACGGCTCCGACTACGCGGCGAACGTGGAAAAAGCAGAGGCGTTGGCACCGGCCACCTCGCGCCCTGCACCGGGCGCGACGATGGAGCGCGTCGATACGCCCGTCCAGAAAACCATTGCCGAAGTCAGCGCATTCCTCGGGGTGGCACCTGCACAATGCGTGAAAACCCTGCTGGTGAAAGGCCGTGACGGCCTAGTTGCGCTGTGCCTGCGCGGCGACCACGAATTGAACGAAGTGAAGGCCGGCAAGCTGGCAGAATTGCCGGATGAAGTGGTGCTCGCCAGTGCGGCGGAAATCCTCGCCGCCACCGGCGCGCGACCCGGTTTCATCGGCCCCGCCGGGCTACCTGCCGCGATCCCGGTGATTGTGGATCGCAGCGCCGCCGTGCTCGCGGACTTCGTCTGCGGCGGCAACGCGGACGGCACCCACCAGACCGGGGCGAACTGGGAGCGCGATGCACGCATGACGCGCATCGACGACATCCGCCAGGTGGTCGAGGGCGACCCTTCGCCCGATGGCCACGGCACGCTGCATCTCGCCCGCGGCATCGAGGTCGGCCACGTGTTCCAGCTCGGCGGCAAGTACGCCGAAGCGCTGGGCGCGACCGTGCTGGACGACCAGGGCAAGGCACAGGTGATGCTGATGGGCTGCTACGGCATCGGCATCAGCCGCATCGTGGCGGCCGCCATCGAGCAGCGCCACGACGATGCCGGCATTATCTGGCCGGAAGCGATGGCGCCATGGCGCGTGGCGGTTTGCGTCATCAATCCCAAGGGTAATCCCGATATCGCCACGGCGGGCGAATCGCTCTACCAGGAACTCGCCGCACGCGGTATCGAAACCGTGCTGGACGACCGTGGCCTACGCCCCGGCGCCATGTTTGCCGACATGGAATTGATCGGCATTCCGCACCGCGTGGTGGTCAGCGAACGGGGCCTTGCCGCCGGCACATTGGAATATCGCGCCCGTCATGAGGCCGAAAGCCGCGCCGTGACCCGCGACGAATTGCTGGCACTGCTCGGGTAAATCCGGCTTCAAATGCAAAGGCAAACGGCCGCCATAAATGGCCGTTTGCTTTCATGGCCATGGTGGCGATTATCCCATTTATCGCACATTGAAGCCAAAGCCGGGCCATCGGCTTTGCAAAATGGTATTTATTCGGGTAACAATAGTAAAGGTAATGCCGCTCCGGGCCGCCATAGCCCCTACGTCACTGGAGTCTCCGATGGCCGCCATCGATATCACGAACCTCAATCACAACCAGCTTAATGACCTGATCAGCAAGGCGCGGTTGCGCCAGCAGGAAATGAAGAAGGAAAAGGTCGCCAAGCTGCGCGAAAAGATCCACGCGCTGATCAAGGCCGAGGGTTACAGCTTCGACGAGATTTTCGGCGGTACCCGCGGCAAGCGCCGCAGCGGCGGCGGCGTGCCTCCGAAGTACCGCAATCCCACCAATCCCGAGCAGACCTGGTCCGGCCGCGGCAAGCGCCCGCGCTGGTTCAACGACGCGCTGAAGGCCGGCAGGAAGGAAAAGGATCTGCTGGTCTGATTGCAGTGTTTCCGCGTCGCCAAAACGCCGGTCAATTGGCCGGCGTTTTTATTGGCATTCGCAAATGGCGCTTTCGAGAAGTTGCCGGCACCTGCTCCCTACGCCAGCAGGCGGTGGCACACCCATGCGTCGACAGGTCCGCCGCCTTCTCCACTGATTCGGGGCTGCCGCAAAAGATACGCTCTACAGGGAGCGCCGCGGCGAAACGAGCAAGTCGCCAAACAGCAGTCCTGCCACCAGCGAGACCAGCAGGGTCACCAGCAGCAGCGCCGTGTCCATACCCAGCGTGGTATCGCGTTCGAGCAGGAAGGAGACACTGCGGAAACCCACGCTGCCAGGCACCAGCAGCAGGATGCCCGGTTCGCGGATCACTGCGCCCGGCCGCCCCCACTGCCTCGCGTAGAGGTTGGACAGGGCACTGACCAGCAGGCCACCGACAAATACCCCGAACGGCGCTCCCGGCAGCCGCCCGGAGAATTCGCCGCCCCAGCGCGTAGCAAGGTAGCCGACAATCACCGCCACGATCACCGCCGGCCAGTCGCTCCGCGCGGCGCGGAACAGCATGGCGAACGCCACCGCGGCCACCAGCAGCGCTGGCCAATCCGTCCAGGCCGGCAGCGGCGGCAGCGCGAAATCGCGTGCATGGATGCCGAACGCGGCGCAGACCTCGGTGGCCGCCACCGTGCCAAAGACCAGTTTGAGCAGCGTCGCCATGGCGCCACCCATGCGCGCCATGCCGGACACCAGATGACCGCTGGCCACCTCGCGCACGGCCGTGGTGAGGGAC
This sequence comes from Rhodanobacter sp., assembly GCA_027450005.1. Lineage (GTDB taxonomy): Bacteria > Pseudomonadota > Gammaproteobacteria > Xanthomonadales > Rhodanobacteraceae > Rhodanobacter_A. The sequence goes on from DAIDKO010000036.1 coordinate 24,776, forward strand.
ATCCCGGGGACCAGGATGATCAGCGCGGCCAGCACCACCGACTTGATCGCCAGCGGCACCACGAAGGCGCTGACAAGGATCGCCACGGCGGTCGCCACGACGGCGCTGATCGCATCACTGGCCACCGCCAGCCGTGGCCGGTTGGCCGAGAGCAGCGTAAAGACCCCGATCAGCATGCCGATCACCGCAGCCACCACCAGATCGGCCCAGGAGCTGTGCAGGAACAGCGCCGCGATGCCGGCCGCGGACAAGCCGTAGCTGGCAACCGTGTTGAGCATCGCCTTGCGCGGCTCTGGCGCCCCCAGCGCGCGCAGCAGGCGCCAGCCCTGGCGCAGGTCCAGCTCGCCCGCGATCACACGGTCGGCGATCGCATCCGCCTCGCACAGGCGCGCCAAGTTCACGTCACCAGGGGCAAGTCGCATCACCTGCGTGGTCTGCGCCACGCCCTCGCCGCCCCCCGCCAGATCCGCGAAGGAAACGATGATGGCGGTGGGGCTGGACCACACGTCAGCCTGCAATCCCAGCCGGTGCGCGCAGAGGTCGATTGCCATTTCCAGCCGCGGCGCGGAAGTGCCGTACTGGTGAAGCCGCCGCGCCAGCTCCAGCAGGAAGGCGATGCGCGTGTTCGGCGACGCGACGCCAGGGGGAGGGGCACCTGCGAGCGCAGCGCTCATGCGGCGGCGCGCACCATCAGCGTGGTGCCGTCGACCGCCACCACTTCCACCGTACTGCCCAGCGGCAGATCCGGCCCACTCACCAGCCACTGGCCGTCGCCCACGCGCACCTTGCCGCGTCCATTGACGATGGGTTCGACCAGCTCGTAGCGCTGACCGACCATCTGTTCGCCGCGGCGGTTGAGCCGCTCGCCGCCGGGTGTCCCGCGCTCGATGCGCGCCCGCAGCCAGCGCGCGTAAGCGAGGCAGGAGGCCAGTGCAAGCACGGCGAACAGTACCGCCTGCAGCAACACCCCCATCGCCGGGAATATCCACAACAATACGCCCATCACCGCCGCGGCGATGCCGATCCACAGCAGGAAATAGCCAGGCATCATCAGCTCGCCCGCGATCAGCAGCAGAGCTAGCAGCCACCACAGGTAATGCATTGCGATCTGTCCGAGCATGGCGATGGTCCAGGCAGGTCCCGATTCCGCCGCCACGGCAGGCGGGCTGGGAAGTATTTCAGCGCGGCGGCAACACGGGCTTGGCGGTAGCCTGCTGCTGGCCCAGCGATTCCTTGGCCAGCTCGGCGATGCCGGCCAGTGAACCGAGCACGCCCGTAGCCTCCACGGGCAGCAGCAGCATCTTCTGGTTGGGCGAAGCCGCCATCGCCTTCAAGGCTTCGATGTAGTTGTTGGCGACGAAATAGTTGAGCGCATTGACGTTGCCGCCGACGATCGCCTCGGACACCATCGTGGTGGCCTTGGCTTCGGCCTCCGCCGTGCGCTCGCGCGCCTCCGCGGCGCGGAACGCGGCCTCCTTCTCGCCTTCGGCAGCAAGGATCACCGACTGCTTTTCGCCCTCGGCCTTGAGGATCGCCGCCTGGCGGAAGCCCTCGGCCTCGAGGATGTTGGCGCGCTTCTCGCGCTCGGCCTTCATCTGCCGCGCCATCGCGTCCACCAGGTCGCGCGGCGGTGCGATGTCCTTGATCTCGATGCGGTTGACCTTGACGCCCCACGGGTGGGTGGCTTCGTCCACCACGCGCAGGAGCTTGGCGTTGATCGCATCGCGCTGGCTCAGGCTTTCGTCCAGATCCAGCGAGCCGAGCACGGTACGGATGTTGGTCATGATCAGCGCCAGCGTGGCCTGCTCGAGCTGGGCAACCTCGTAGGCCGCCTTGGCGGCGTCCAGCACCTGGTAGAACACCACGCCATCCACGCGCACCACGGCGTTGTCCTTGGTGATGACGTCCTGCGAGGGTACGTCCAGCACCTGCTCCATCAGGTTCATCTTGCGCCCGACCGATTGGTATACCGGGATCAGCAGGTGCAGCCCCGGTGTGAGCGAGCGGGTATATTTGCCGAAGGTTTCCACCGTCCATTCGTAGCCCTGCGGCACGATGCGCACCATCTTGAGCAGGGTGACGACGACCAGCACCACGATGACCAACGCAAGAACCGACCCCATGACCCGCCCCTCTTTCCGGTGAGGAGAGCAGTATAGGCGAGCCTATCGCGCGCCGTGTTGCGGCAGGCGCAGGCTGACGCGCAGGCCGCCGCCCTCGCGGTTGGCAAACAGGACGCGTCCGCCATGGGACTCGGCAATCTCGCGAGCCAGCGCCAGGCCAAGGCCGGTGCCGGAGCGCTTGGTGGAGTAGAGCGGCAGCAGCGCCCGCGCCAGCACGGTCTCGCTCATGCCGGGGCCGCGGTCGGATACATCGATGCGCAGCTCGCTGCCGGTGCCAAGGATACCGAGGCTGACCTCGTCTTTTGCGCTGCCGGATTCGTGCGCGCTCTTGATGAGGTTGATCAGCAACTGCTCGATCTGCACCGGATCGAAACGTCCCGGCTGCGTCGGTGTCGGTGCCGCCAGCTGGTAGCGGCAATGCAGCGCATCCTTGGCTTGATCCACTTCCACCCAGTGGCCGCGCCAGCGGCGAACGCCTTCTGCTCGCGATCGAGGCCGGTTTCCGCGCTCTCGGCGTCGATCTGCGCAACATCGAAGGCCTTCTGCGGCGCACCGCGCTTGGTGCGCGCGTCCACCTGCGCCTGCAGTCCACCTTGATCGCATCGTCCTTGGATTCCTCTTGCGCCAGCTTGTTGCGCAGCTCGGGGCTGTCGATCACAGCCAGCTCCTAGCCTTGCTTCACCCCATCGCCGGCACGCACCTTCAGGACCGCCGCACCGCGGTAGGTCGCGCAGGGCGTGGGGATGTTCGCCGCCAACACCTTGCCATCGGCGGCGATGTCGCGCACAAACGGCCCACGCTCGACGGTGGCGAAGGCCAACCGCGGTGCGCTCACCGAGGCGTCGGCGAAAAACAGGCGCAGCATGCCCGGCATGGCGAATGCCAGCACCGCCAACAAGGCCATTGCGCCGCCGATGAGCAGCAGGCGGCGCTCTCGGTTCGGCTTGACCTCGACCATGCGGTGTTGTGCGGAAGTGTCGCGGATCATCGTCGGCTCCCTTGCCGCGGACAGTGCGGCCCCGATCCGGACTGAGCAATCGGCGCGCCAATCCGGAACGAAGGAAAAACAGACTGAATTTCCGCAAGTTGGGATCGGCAAGTCACGGACGATCGGTATCCGCGGACACTGCGCGGACACCGGACAGGGTATGGCGGGCGCGCATGCGAAGAGCCCCGGCGGGGGCCGGGGCTTGTGGGTTCACTGCTAGTCCGGCAACAGCCTGTATTGATTCCGGGAAAGTGCTTTCCTGCACTTTCCCGGCTCGCTGCGTCCATGGATTGTCCTGTCCATGGATCAAGCCATCCGCGGCTCGTGCTGACCGGCGAGCGCCGGTCAGAAGTCCTGCTTGAAGCGGATGCCGATGGTGCGCGGCTGGCTGACGCCGGTATAGACCTGTCCATTCGGATACTGCGGCACCACGCCGTGCGCACCGCAGATCGTCACCCCGCATTCGGTGAACTTGTAAAGCACGGCGCGCTCGTCGAAAGCGTTGTCGACGTAGGCGTCCAGCGACCAGTTGTCCTTTTCGAACCCTGCGGAAAGGTCGACTGTGTTGTATGCGGGCATATCACCGAGCAGGCTGCGCTCCAGTAGCCGGAGGTCGCTGGTGCGCTTGCCCACGTGTACCAGCGCCGCTTGCACGTAGCCCTCGTTTTCGCCCATGTCAAAGCTGTAGCGCGCAATCAGGTTCCCCTTGAAGCGCGGCGTGATCGGCAGTTGGGTGCCTTTGGGCGCCTGAGGCCCGCTAACCACCGAGCCGTTGGAGGGATTGATCGTGCCGGCGGGGCAGTAGGTGACCGGGTTGCCGTCAGCGCCCGTGAAACCGCAGTAATTGGCGGTCAACTTGGCATCGTAGAAGGCAACCCCCGCGCTGAGGTTTAGGTTGTAGGTAGCCTGCCACACCACCTGCGACTCCAGCCCATTGATACGCGCCGAGTTGGCGTTCTTGATAATGGTCAATCCATTCGGACCAAGGATGTTGAACTGGAAATTGTTCCAGTCCTCGCGGAACACCGCACCGTTGAACGAAAGCCGGTTACCGAACCACGAGGTCTTCCAACCGAACTCCAGGTTGGTCAGGTAGTCGGCTTGGTAGGGTGGCAGCGCACCAGCGCGGTTGACGCCTCCCGGGCGGTAGCCTTCGGAACGGGTCAGGTAGACCATCGCGTTGGGCGAGATGTTCCAGGTGAGATTGATTTTGCCCAGTGAACCGCTCTGCCGCACCTGCTTGTTGAAATCCAGGCAAGGCGCGCCAAGGAAGGGCTGGTTCGAGATGCAGCCTGCCTCGCCATAGCTCGAATTCGGCGAGAAGCCCTTGCTAAAGCCGTAGAATCCGTAGAGCTGGTTCTCGCTTCGGAAGTAGCGCCCGCCGACGGTAGCGGTGAGCGTATCCGGGATGATGTCGTAGGACAGCTCGCCGAACACAGCCTTGTCGTAGTCGTAGCGCACCTGCCGGGTCAGCCAGATCGTGTTCGGCCAGCCGGACACCGACAACGAAGTGGCCAGATTGGCGATCTGGTAGTCCTGCATGATGTCGTGCTTCTGCCTCTGCCAGAACGCACCGGCGACCAAGCGCAGACGGTCCTCGCTGGGTGAGACGATGCGCAGTTCGTGGCTGTCGTTCCGGTAGTGGTCGCGGTCGTTGATGTACTCGGACGGGTTGATCAAGGCGCCGCTGTTATCGTGGATGTACGCTCCGTAGGAGAGCAGGGTGTCGTACCAGAACGAATAGTCGTTGTAGTCAGTCGCCTCCTCCTGGTCGCGTTTCAGGTGCGCGTAGGCATACGTCAGGTCAAAATTTCCAATCTTGCCCTGCACGGTCAACGCGCCCTGCCACCAGCGGTCGTCGACGCGTTCTGGATAGAAGTGGGTGACCGCCAGGTTGCCGACGACAGGATCGCTGGCGAATGTGCCGTTCGAGATCGTCTGCTGGCCCATCAGAGTTGGGCTGATCGACCAGTCGTCGTTGAGATCCACCTTCAGAGCGGCGCGGGCACCCTGGGTGTTGACGTCGTTGTAGTGCTTGCGGGCATGCCCGTGGCACTCCAGCATCGGGCCCGGCGTGCAGTTGTCGGCGTTGCTGATGGTGATGCCGGACACCGGGAAGGTGCGCGTGCCGGCCTTGTTGTCGATGTAGCCGGCGTCGTGTTCGCGCCAGCCCACGACGCGCACCGCCGCGGCCGGGCTCAGCGGAATGTTGAGCATGCCGTCGCCGGTATAGCCCACGCCGCCGTGCGCTACGTCATCGACGCCGAGCTGGTAGCTCGCCGCGAAACGACTGGGATCCGGCTTGTTTGTGATGATGCGCAGAGCCCCCGCCTCGGCGCTGGCGCCGTATAGTGTGCCTTGAGGCCCAGCCAACACCTCGATGCGGGCGATGTCGTACATATGAATGTCGAGCGGCCCCTGGATCGTGGTGATGGGCTGGTCGTCCAAGTACACGCCGACGCTCGGTTGCGATCCGGAGTGATTCGTGTTTCCTCCGCTGGCCACGCCGCGCATGTAGATGGTCGCAAAGCCCGGGCCAGTGGCGATGCCACCGCCGCCCTGCTGGAAGGTGACACTGGGCAGGTATTTCACATAATCGTTGAAATTCTGCACGTGGAGTGCTTCAAGCTGGTCGTTCTCCAGCACATTAATGCTGATCGGCACCTTCTGAAGGTTCTCGGTGCGCTTCTGCGCCGTTACCGTGACCACGCCCAGCGTGGTGGACTTCAGCTTCGTTTTTGCTGCTGAAGGCGCGGCCGCAGTTGTCGCCTGAACCGCCCCCTGCGCCAGCGCAGGTGCGGTGATGGCCAGACAGATTGCCGCGGCCAGCGGCAGCCTGGCCATTCCACTCCCGTAAGCCCCACCCACACGCTTTAAGTTCTTCGTTTGCATGACCCCTCCCCTGTAGTCCACGACCATCGATCGATATCGAACCGCTACCACCCCTCCGGCGCATCCGGATAGCTCTCCAGCACCGGCCCCAGCGCCGATTCCAGTGGCCCCAGCCACGCCATGTAATGCCGCCAGTGATCCACCCCTTCGCGGTAGATCGGCCTTCGTACCTGCTCGGAACTAGCCGTGCGCACCGGCCGCGTGTTCTCGAAGAAACGCAGGCATGCCGTTTCAAACGGGAGGCCGCAATAGTCGAGCAGCCGGCGCACCTCGCCCTCAGTATCGTCGACCATGCGCTCATACACCACGCGGTGCACGCGCCCGGGAAGCACGGCGTCGAAGTGCGCCATCAGCGCCACGTAGTCGCGGTAATAGCGCCCTACGTCGCCCAGGTCGTAGCTGAAGTTCTGGCCACGCGCGAAATGCTGCTTGAAGACAGAGAAGCCACACGCCAGCGGATGCCGGCGCGCGTCGATGATCTTCGCATTCGGCAGCATCAGGTGGATCAGGCCGACGTGCATGAAGTTGTTCGGCATCTTATCGATGAACAGCGGCGCCGTGGTCTTACGCTGGATCCGGGTGTGCATCAGGTAGCGCTCGCCGAGCGCGCGCAGTCCATCGGCGTCCAGCGCTGCCAGCGCTACGTGGTAGGGCATCGCCTCGTCCGCGTCGCCCTGCCGGCGCAGCAGACGGGTGATCGAGGTGATCTCCGGCAGCTCCATGGTGCCTTCGACCTGGCTGTGGCTGGACAAGATCTGCTCGATCAGGGTGGAGCCGGCGCGCGGCAGGCCGACCACGAAGATTGGATCAGGCGCCGCACTACCACTACCCTCGCGCGCGGCGAAGAACTCAGCGGTGTAGTGCTGTCGGATGTAGCGCACCCGCGCGCTGGTGTCGTCCGCACTGTAGTGCAGCTGTGCGCGGCGGATCGCATTGCCCTGCACGTAGTGACGGAACGACGGCTCGTACTCGCCGCCATCCTCCAGCGCCTTGCCAACGGCGAATTCCAGGTGCAGGCGGTCATCCTCGCTCAGGTCCGAGCGCGCCAGCTGCGCGCGCATCGCCGCCAGGTCGTCGGCATCGAAACGGAAGGTCTTGAGGTTAGCCAAGCTCCACCAGACCTCGCCGAACGAAGGCTGCAGAGCCAAGCTGCGCCGATAGGCGGCGATGGCCCGGTCCAGATGCCCGGCAGTCTTCAGCGCATGGCCGTAGCTCACCCACAGCTTAGGCGTATCCGGACTGCTCTCCACCAGCTCGTCATAGATGCGGATGGCCGGCTCGTAGTCACCGACACGGCATAGCACCACCGCCTTCAGGTTGCGGCAGCCGATGTCGCCGGGATCGGACGCCAGCAGACGGTCGATCTCGGCCAGTGCCTGCTCGGGGCGGTTACTGCGATGCAGGACCAGTGCATAGTTGCGGCGCGCCTCGTGAAAGCCGGGGGCGAGCTCCAGGCAACGTTCGAGCAGGTGCAGCGCATCCTCGATACGGCCGAGCCGGGCTGCCACCTCGGCGAACATGCGGATCGCCGCCACGTCGGTGGGTGCCTGCCTCAGCTGCGTGCGCAGCAGCGCCTCCGCCGCTGGGATGCGGTTCTCCGCCAGGGCAACCGCCGCAGCCAGCAATTGCGGATCACGGGTGGAATGCCGCACGTGACTGACATAGGCCGCCTCGGCCGCCTCCTGCTCGCCTGCTGCCGCAAGGCAATCGCCGAGCATGCGCCAGGACTGCGGCAGGTCGGGTTTCAGCGCCACCGTCCGGCGCAGTGCGGCGATGGCTTCCTGGCCACGGCCGCTGCGGGACAGCGCCAGCCCCAGATCAAGTTGAATCTCCGCCCAGTCCGGCCTGCTGCGTGCCAGCGGCACGAGGATAGCCAAGGCCGCGGACAAGTCACCAAGGAGCGAGTGTAGTGCTGCTCGCAATTGCAGGGCGGATGGATGCCCGGGTGCAGCCCGCAGGATGTCGTCGAGCAGTTCGGCTGCCTGTGCAGGGTCCTGCTCCAGCAGCCGTGCGGCGTGGATCAGCGCCTCTTCGAGCGTGCCGGTGTCGGGAGCCGCCGTCATATGCCCGCTTGCCGCGGCACCGCGGCCGGTCCGTGCGGGTCGATGCCCGGACGGCAGAACAGGAACACAACGCGTTGCATGGACGATGGCAGCTCCCCCGGGACTTGACGGCAATCTAGCACCGCAATCCCATCGACAGATAGTGGGATAACGACGGTGGACAAGGGCGCTGGAATCGGACATACACTGCCGAGAAGCGCGGAGCATGGACGCCCTAGAGATCGAGGACCCGTCGCGCCCATGCCATACAGGGGACCAAATCCGTGAACAATGCCGACACCGGGATCGAGGCACTCGATCGTTCGTACGCCCTGCCGGCGCGCTATTACGCGGGCCACACAGCGCTGGCGCTGGAACAGCGCGCAGTGTTCGCACGCAGCTGGCAGTTAGTAGCCCATCAGGGGCAACTGGCTGAGCCGGGCGACCACGTGGTTGGGCAGGTGGCCGAGGTCCCGGTATTGCTCGTGCGCGGACACGATGGAGTGCTTCGCGCGTTCCCCAATGTATGCCGCCACCGCGCTGGACCGCTCGCGCTGTGCGACGGCAAGGGCATCCGCGCCCTGCACTGTAAATACCACGGCTGGACGTACACGCTGGAAGGCCAACTCCGCAGCGCGCCTGAGATGCAGGACGCATGCGATTTCCGGGTCGAGGACATCCGCCTGCCGCCGCTGCGCGTGCACGAATGGCAGGGCCTGGTTTTCGTGGCGCTGGACGCGGAGACGCCGCCGTTCGACGAGGTCTACGGCGGCATCGTCGAGCGCATCGCGCCGATCGACCTGTCGGCGATGCGCTACCTGCGCCGCGACACCTATGACATCGCCTGCAACTGGAAGGTCTACGTCGACAACTTCCTTGAGGGCTACCACCTGCCGCACGTGCATCCGGGCCTGTCGAAGGTGCTCGACTATCGCGCCTACGACACCGAGCTGTTCGCCTGGCATTCGCTGCAGTCCTCGCCGCTGCGCAACAGCAGCACGCTGTATGGCGACGGCCAGGCGTTCTACTACTTCGTCTACCCCAACGTGATGCTCAACATCCTGCCGGGCCGACTGCAGACCAACCGCATCCTGCCGCTGGGTCCCGACCGCTGTCGCATCGTGTTCGACTACCACTACACGCAGGACGAGACAGCCCAGACGCGCATCGAAGCCGACCAGGCCTTCAGCGACGAGGTGCAGCGCGAGGACATCGCGATCTGCGAGGCGGTGCAACGGGGCCTGTCCTCCGGCCGCTACGTCCCCGGCCGGTTGTGCCCGAAGCGCGAAAGCGGCGTCTGGCATTTCCAGAACCTGCTGCGCGCGGCCTACGCCGGGGCCGCCGGAGATCCCGCGTGAGCGGTGTCGACGCCACCGCGGCGCGCGGCGAACGCAAGATCGGCTTCTGGACCTGCACGGCCCTGGTGATAGGTAACGTGATCGGCATGGGCATCTTCGTGCTGCCCGCCTCGCTGGCACCCTACGGCTTCAATGCACTGATCGGCTGGGTTATCGTGCTGGCTGGCTGCCTGGTGCTGGCCCGCGTGTTCTCGCAGCTGGCCCGCGCCCTGCCCGGGGTCGGCGGCCCCTACGGCTATATCAGCCATACGCTGGGCGGAACAACGGCCTACCTGGCGCTGTGGGCTTACTGGGTGTCGGTGTGGCTCACCAATTCCGCGCTGGCGACCGGCGTAGTCGGCTACCTGGTGGTGGTATTCCCGCCACTGGGCGCGCTGCCGCCGATGTGGTTTGCCCAGGCCCTGCTGTGGGCGATGGTGGCGGTGAACCTGTGCGGCGTGCGCAGCAGCGGCGGCGTGCAAATCGCCACCACGGCGCTCAAACTGTTGCCGATGCTGGCGATCGCGTTGCTGGGCGGCTGGCTACTGCTGACTTCGCCGGCCAGCTACACCGCCCACCTTCCGCCCACGCCGATCACCCTGGGCAGCGTGACCGCCGCCTCCACCATCGCCCTGTTCGCGATGATCGGCGTCGAATCGGCCAGCGTGCCGGCGGCGCGCGTGGATGAGCCTGCGCGCACCATCCCGCGCGCCACCATGGCCGGTACCGTGCTCACCGCGGCGATCTACATCGTCGTCTCGGCCGTGCCACTGCTGCTGATCCGGCAGCAGGAGCTGGCCGACACGGGCGCGCCGTTCGCGCTGCTGATGGACCGCTACGCCGCTGCGGGGTCCGGGCGCTGGCTGGCGCTTTTTGTGGCGATCAGCGGACTGGGCGCGCTCAACGGCTGGACCCTGTTGGTAGGGGAGCTGACCCGCACGATGGCCGGCAACGGCGTACTGCCGGCCGTACTCGCGCGCAGCAACCGCCAGGGCACGCCGGTGGTGGCGCTACTGGTTAGCGGCGTACTGGCCGCGGGAATGATCGCGCTGAGCTACAGCAAGTCGCTGGTGTCGGCCTTCACCTTCCTCACCCGGGTGGGGACGGCCGCCAGCCTGCCGCTCTACCTTTGCTGTGGGCTGGCGCTGGCCGTGCTGTGGCGCCGGCGCCACGCCGCCTGCAACACGCGGCGGAGCATGATTGTGGCGGCCGCGTGCGTGCTGTTCGTGGCGTTCGCCTTCGTTGGCACCGGCCGTGAGCCCTTCCTGTATGCCCTGGGGTTGGTCGCGGCGGGGCTGCCGCTGTATGCGCTGATGCGCCTGTGGCGCCGCGGGGATCCATCGGCCGGAGTACTGCCGGAATGAGGGATCCACGCTACGACATCCTGTTCGAGCCGCTGAAGATCGGCCCGGTCACCGCGAAGAACCGCTTCTTCCAGGTGCCGCACTGCAACGGCATGGGCCATGCCATGCCACTGGCCCACGCGGCGATGCGCGAGACCAAGGCCGAGGGCGGTTGGGCGGTGGTCTCCACCGAGGAGTGCGAGATCCACCCCAGCGGCGATCTCACGCCCTACGTGGAGGCGCGCCTGTGGGACGACCGTGACATACCCGCACTGGCTCTGATGTGCGACAAGGTGCACGCGCACGGCGCGCTGGCAGCGCTGGAGCTGACCCACAACGGCCCCACCGCGTCGAACCTGTATTCGCGCGAGGTGCTGATTGCACCTTCGCACCAGCCCACCAAATACGGCTACCCACACCAGGCGCGCGCGATGACGCTGCGCGACATCCGCGAATACCGCCGCTGGCACCGCGATGCGGCGATCCGCGGCAAGCGCGCCGGCATGGACATCATCTACGTCTATGCCGCGCACGACCTGTCGCTGGCGATGCACTTCCTGCAGCGCCGGCGCAACCAGCGAAGCGACGCCTACGGCGGCTCGCTCGAAAACCGCGTGCGCCTGCTGCGGGAAGTGCTGGAAGACACCCGGGAAGCGGTGGGCGACCGCTGCGCGGTGGCGCTGCGCTTCGCCGTCGAGGAGGGGCTCGGCCCCGATGGCGTGGAGCTGGCCGAGGCACAGGACATCGTGGGTATGCTGGCCGAAGTGCCGGACCTCTGGGACGTGAACCTGGCCGCCTGGTACAACGACTCGGTACCCTCGCGCTTCGCCGCCGAAGGCGCGCAGGAGCCGTTCATCACCTTCGTCAAGAAGACCACCACCAAGCCGGTGGTGGGCGTGGGCCGCTTCACCTCGCCCGACACCATGGTGTCGCAGCTCAGGCGTGGTGTGCTGGACCTGATCGGCTGCGCGCGCCCGTCGATCGCCGACCCGTTCCTGCCGCAGAAGATCGAGCAGGGCCGCGTCGACGATATCCGCGAATGTATCGGCTGCAACGTCTGCGTCTCCGGCGACATGACCATCTCGCCGATCCGCTGCACGCAGAACCCGACCATGGGCGAGGAATGGCGCAAGGGCTGGCACCCCGAACGCATCGCGCCGGCGCGTACGCCGACGCGCGTGCTGGTGGTCGGCGCGGGCCCAGCGGGGCTGGAAGCGGCGCGTGCGCTGGGCCAGCGCGGCTGCGCGGTGAGCCTGGCCGAGGCCCGCAGGGAACTCGGCGGCCGTGTCACCCGCGAGTCGCGCCTGCCCGGCCTGGCCGAATGGGCACGCGTGCGCGACTGGCGCGTGGGCCAGATCCACAAGCTGGCGAACGTGGACGTCTATCTCGACTCGGTGCTGAGCGCACAGGACGTGCTCGACTTTGGTGCGGAACACGTGGTGCTGGCGACCGGCTGCCACTGGCGCAGCGACGGCTACGGCCGCAGCCACGGCTTCGCCATCCCTGGCTTCGCCGATAGCGCGCGGGTCTACACGCCCGACGACCTGATGGACGGCCGCCTGCCGCAAGGCCGCGTGGTGGTGTTCGACGACGACGGCTACTACCACGCGGGCGTGGCGGCCGAACTGCTGCGCCTGCGCGGTTGCGAGGTGATCCACCTGACCCCCGAGGACAGCCTCGCACCGTGGACGCTCAATACGCTCGACTATCGCCACGTGCGCAAGCGGATGGCCGAGCTCGGCATCGAGGCGATGGTTTCGCACGACGTGGTGGGATACGACGGCGCCGCGCTCACCATCGAGGACGTGTGGACCCATCGGCGGCGCGAACTGGCCTGCGACGCCGTGGTTACCGTCACCGCTCGCCTGCCCGACGACGCGTTGTGGCAGGAGCTGAATCGGCGCGAGGTGGAATGGACCGAGGCCGGCATCCGTAGCGTGCGCTGCATCGGCGACGCCGAAGCGCCGGGGCTGATCGCGCACGCGGTCTACGCCGGCCACCGCTACGCCCGCGAGCTGCAGGAACCGGCCTGCGGCGAGGTCGCGTTCAAGCGGCATTTCCACAGCGCCGACGCCGACGACCTGCGCCGTCCGCGCGATTAGCAGCCAAGCGCCAACCCCGCGGCCCGCGCGATGCCGCGCGCGATCCCGCCGCCCAGCGCGGAAACCCGCGCCGCGGGCTGCGCTTCCAGCAGGTCGAGCCCGGCCAGCCGCCGGCAGCGGAACTCCAGTACCCGCGCGGCCTCGATGCGCTCGTCGCACGGCCACGACCGGCCGAGGGCACCCATCGGCACGCCCGCCGCCAGCAACGCGTCCCAGCCGAGGTAGTCGCTGTCCGGCAACAGGTGCAGGCGGGCACACAGGCCGCCATAGCCGGCGCGGCATTCCAGCCATTCGCGGGGACCGTCGCAACCGATCGCACAGGCGGCGACCAGCCAGCGCACGCGCAGCAGCGGTGCCAGCTCGCGGCATCCCGCCAGCAGACCGGAAGCCACAGCCGTCGCCGGCGTCACCGCACACGGCAGGTACAGCACGGGCCCTGCGGCCGGCAGGTGGCGCGCCAGCGTGCGCGGCGCGATGTGCAGCCAGCGGCGCTCCACTTCGGCGCACGCGGCATGCAGGCAGAACGGTATGACACGGGTAGCCAGCCAACCGGACATTGCGGTCTCCGTCGGGGATCGGCTGGCAGTGCCACGCTTCGATCGCGCGGCAGGTGCTGGCAGGGGCGGGGCGCCGGACCGCTCTCGCGGACGGCGCAGCGGCCTACTTGGTGAGGATCAATTTGTCGTTGCGGGTGAGCCGCAGGTGGTACTCGCTGCCCTGATGCTGGATCACCAGTTCGCGTCCACCGTCCAGCAATGATTGGCTGCTGATGTGGCGTACGGCCGCGGCATCCTCCGCCGAACCCGGGCGCAACGAAGGACGCGGCGATGGACGGGCGAGACGGCGACTGACCAGCGGCAGGCCGAGGGGGATTGCAGTCGGCATGGACGTAAGCGTGCGGCGAAGACATCTCGCCAAATTTATGCGCGCAGTGGCAGCAAGGTGTCGATGTCGCGATCCTTGGTGGTCGGTAACCGCGAGAGGACGTCGGTAAGCCAGGCCTGTGGCTCCAGCCCATTGGCCTTGGCG
>DAIDKO010000037.1 GCA_027450005.1 Rhodanobacter sp.
GCGCTCTGGCGATCGGTACCAGCGCGCTGCTCGTGGTGCTTGGCATGCTGCTGCGTGGCTACACCGTGCTGCACGGCAAGGACTGGCTGGAAAGCGTCTATTTCCCGAGCTGGACGCGACTGGACGGCCTGCTGGACGGCGTGATGCTGGCGACGATCCAGGCCTACCGCCCGCAAATGTGGACGCACCTGCAGCAACGAGCCAACACGCTGGCCATCGCGGGTCTGCTGCTGGCCGCCGCAGCGATCTGGCTGTTCCGCGACAAGAGCGGCTTCGCCGCCAGCGTGTTCGGGTTCCCGCTGCTCTCGCTGGGACTGGCCCTGCTGGTGGGCGCCGGCACCAGCCGCAACGGCGGGCTTGGGCGTTGGCGCATCCCCGGCGCAGGCTGGATCGCCGGCATCTCGTACAGCCTGTATCTGAGCCACAAGCTGCCCATGCATGCGGTGCACGAGGCGCTGCAACGTTCGCCCGATCTGCACGGTGTCGCGGCCTTTGCCGTCTATGCGACGGCAATGCTCGTCACCGGCGCGCTGCTGCACTACGCCGTCGAGCGGCCGTTCCTGCGCCTACGCGCCAGGCTCGGCATCGCCGATCGCCCCGTCTCCGCCGCGGCGCCGCTCGCGGCCGCGGCACTCGATGGTTGAATCGCAAACCCGGGTCCCCATCTGGAACAGGTTGCGGCATGCCGGCCGCCCTGCGTGACACCCCGATGAGCGAACCCGCCGCACCACGCGCCACCCGCCGCATCAGCGCCCTGCGCGGGTTGTGGCCATTCCTCAAACCGCACCGCAGGCTGGCGCTGGGCTGGCTGGTGTTCCTGGGCTTGTCCTCCGGCGCCTCGCTGGTGTTGCCGATGGCGTTCCGCCACATCATCGACAAGGGCTTTGGGCACTCCAGCCCTGCGGTGATCAACGAAACCTTTGTCGCACTGTTCGGCGTGGCGCTGGTACTGGCCGTAGCCACCGCCGCGCGCTATTTCTTCATCACGCTGCTCAGCGAGCGCTCGCTGGCCGACCTGCGCAGTACGCTGTACGCGCAGGTGATCCGGCTCGACGTCGGCTTCTTCGAGCGCAGCCGCGTCGGCGAGCTGCTGTCGCGACTGAGTGCCGACACCGAAGTGGTGCAGGCGCTGGTTGGCTCAGGCGTATCGGTGGCCCTGCGCAGCGCGGTGATGCTGGTCGGCGCTGCGGTGGCGATGGCATGGACCGCGCCTTCGCTGGCCGCACTCACCGCGCTGGTGATTCCCGCGGTAATGCTGCCGATCCTGGTATTCGGCCGCCGCGTGCAGAAGCTGTCGCGGGCCAGCCAGGATCGCCTCGCCGATGCCGCCGCGATCGCCAATGAAACGCTCAACGCCTCCACCGCAGTGAAGGCCTACGCCCGCGAAGCCATCGAAAGCACCCGCTACGGCAACGCGATCGCGCGCGCACTGGCCACCGCTCGCCGACGCATCGGTATGCGCGCACTGCTCACCATGGCGGTCATCGTGCTGGTGTTCGGCGCGATCACGCTCGTGCTGTGGGAAGGCGCGCGCCAGGTGTTGGCCGGCACGCTGGATCCCGGCGTGCTGGGGCAGTTCGTGCTGTATGCGGTATTCGCTGCCGGCTCGGTGGCCGGACTGTCCGAAGTATGGGGCGACGTGCTGCGTGCCGCCGGTGCGATGGAACGCCTGGGCGAGCTGCTGGCCGAACGCCCCAACATCATCGAGCCGGCCGAACCGCAGGCGCCGCCCCGCCCGGTCCGCGGCGCGCTGCGCTTCGAGAACGTGGCGTTTCATTACCCGAGCCGCCCCGACGCCGCAGCGCTGCACGACTTCACGCTGGAGGTGCACCCGGGCGAAACCGTTGCCCTGGTCGGGCCGTCCGGCGCCGGCAAAAGCACGGTGTTCTCGCTGCTGCTGCGCTTCTACGACCCACAGTCGGGCCGCATCAGCCTCGACGGCATCGACCTGCGCGCCTTGCGGCTTGCCGAACTGCGCGGC
The DNA here is from genome assembly GCA_027450005.1 of Rhodanobacter sp. GTDB lineage: Bacteria > Pseudomonadota > Gammaproteobacteria > Xanthomonadales > Rhodanobacteraceae > Rhodanobacter_A. The sequence goes on from DAIDKO010000037.1 coordinate 1,982, forward strand.
GCGATCGCGCTGGTACCGCAGGAGACCGTGATCTTCAGCGGCAGTGCCACCGACAACATCCGCTTCGGCCGCGCGGACGCAGGCGACGACGAAGTGGTCGAAGCCGCGTGCGCCGCCGAAGCCAACGACTTCATACGCGCACTGCCCGACGGCTACGCCGCCGAGATGGGCGAGCGCGGCGTGCGCCTCTCAGGCGGCCAGCGCCAGCGCATCGCGATTGCGCGCGCCATCCTGCGCGACGCGCCACTGCTGCTGCTCGACGAGGCCACCTCCGCGCTGGACGCGCAATCCGAGGCGGCGATCCAGCAGGCGCTGGCGCGGCTGGAGCAGGGCCGCACCACCCTCGTCATCGCGCACCGCCTCGCCACCGTGCAACGCGCCGATCGCATCGTGGTGATGGACGGTGGCCGGATCGTGGCGCAAGGCACGCACGAAAGCCTGCTGGCCGAGGGCGGCCTGTACGCGGAACTGGCGCGGCTGCAGTTCGTGGCCTGATGCATCGACGGCGTACGCCGCGGCGCAGACATGAGGTGCTTTCCATCGCGAGCCGCGCCTCTGCCGGCACACAGGACCTCGCGCGCTCCGCGCCGGACGCCCTGCCGGGCTGGTGTGCCCATGCTACGATCCGCGCCGCACGCATGCAGGCCCATGGCGCGCCGCCCGGATGGCGAAACTGGTAGACGCAAGGGACTTAAAATCCCTCAGCCGCAAGGCTATGCGGGTTCGATCCCCGCTCCGGGCACCATCTGAATCAACAGCGCCGCCTACGGCGCCACCGGCATGCATGCACCGATCCCCGGAACGAAAGCGACCGCCCGGCGGTCAGCGGGCCACCGAGTGGCTGGAGTAGCAGCGAGGAAGGGAGCACGTGCGCCTGCAGCGCGTGCACTTGCCAGCGATGCGATGGATCCACCGATCAGCGGTGGCGAGAACCTTTCAGGTCTCTCGGGTTCACCGGCGCATGGCCGGAGTGTCCCGGGTCGCGGACAAACTGCTTGGTCGACTTGAACTGCGTTGCATGTTCGACGACGGATCCGACCTTCTTGCCGGAATACACGGAATGGATGTCGGCAACGGTCAAGGTCGGGGGCGATTTGCTCATTCGATTGGCCTTCGGCGTGGGTTGAACCATCGACCATACTCGCTATTCGTTGGCCGCGTCGGGAGCGAGTGCGCCTGCGCCTCGCGCCAGGGCAGCTTGCAAGTGCGCGTAGGATCGCGCTCAGCAAAAAGGGCAACGACCGAAAAGTCATTGCCCTTCATGGAGTTGCGTCCGCATTTTGGAGGCCTAGGTCGGAATCGAACCGGCGTACGCGGATTTGCAGTCCGCTGCATGACCACTCTGCCACCAGGCCAAACTGCGATGAAACTGGAGCGGGAAACGAGACTCGAACTCGCGACCCCGACCTTGGCAAGGTCGTGCTCTACCAACTGAGCTATTCCCGCTTGGTGAGCCGCAAATGATAGCAGAAGAAAGGTAGATGGGAAGCCCCGCCCACTGACCCAACTATTGGCCTGCTGCCGCCCCCTAAGCGAACAAGCACCGTCGAACCGGGGCTTAGCGCATCTGATCCGGAGCTGGGAACCGGATGTCGTCTGCCTGCCTTGAAGGCATCAGAGGTCCACCCCGGTATCCGGAAGCAAGCACTCCTCGCGCGAGCCCAAGGCTCGAATCAGCCGGGAGGCGCCAACAAGGCCGGCAACTCGGCAAGGCTCCGCACCTCGTGGTCAGGTTCGCCCGGCAAACGCTCACGCCGCTGGCCATAGCGGTTGCACCAAACCACCCGCATGCCGAAAGCCGAGGCGGCATATGCATCCCAGGCGTTGGAGGACTGGAACGAAACCTGTTTAGCCTCCACGTTCAGCTGCTGCAGGCAATATTCGTAGAGGCGCGGATGGGTCTTGAAGATCCGGACCGCATCAGCCGACAGGACTTGGTCGAAGAGGTTGTGCAAGCCCGCGTTGCGCACCGCCGCGTCCAACATCGTCGGCGAGCCGTTGGACAGGATGGCCGTGGCGAAACCCGTTTGTTTCAGCCGTCGCAGCGTGTCAGGAACCTCAGGAAAGGCCGGCAGCGTCTCATAGAGCCCCATCAATCGGTGACGCAACGCGGGCGCCGCAATGCCCAGGCTGTCCAGCGTGAAGTCGAGGGCATCGCCCGTCACCTGCCAAAAGTCGGCGTAGCGGTCCTGCAACGAACGCAGCCACGTGTATTGCAGTTGCTTGTCGCGCCACAGGCCTGTGAGCGCTGCGCGCTTGTCCTCGGGAATATCGTCGCAGCGTGCCACGGCGGAAGCGAAATCGAAGACCGTGCCGTATGCATCGAAGACGCAGACACGGATGCCCGTAACCTGCCTCATTTAACCGTACCCCGGATCGGATAAGCCTGCTCGATGATGAAACCGAGCCCGCGCACTAGACGGCCGAGATCAGGGCGAAGGAACGGCGCGTTGGCGATCTCGACGAGATGCAGCACGCCTTGGGGATTGACCACGAACAGCGCAGGCTCCGGGAAGCGATGATCGGTCTCCTCAGCCGAGCGCGGTTCGGTTACGTACAAGCCGAGCCGGTGCATGGTCGCCTCCTCCATCCCATAGAGCAGCGGGAAGTTCACTCTTGACGCCTCCGCGGTGATCCGGGTCTGCGCTTCGCTATCCGCGGAGACGGCGGCAACGGAAACGCCGAGAGCCGCCAGAGCCTCGCGCCGCTGTTCGATTTCCGAGAGGTAGGACTTGCAGATCGGGCAATGCTGTCCACGGATGACGAACAGCGCCTGCCAGGTATCCATGGCGCCGAAGGTGAAATCGGCGCCACCGAGTTGCTTGAACGAGACCGGTAGAAAGCGCTGGCCCGGATGAAGCTTGCTCGTCGTGTCCACTTGAACCTCTCTGGTTTAAACGGGGCTGGCGATCAGGCCACTAGGTCCAGCATGCAGTCCGCAAACATCCCGTCGACTTCGGCGTAGAAGATTGCGAACTTGCGTCGACGGTTCTGTAGGGGGCTCGCGCCTCTTTGCATGGGGCGACAAAACCTATGATCGGGGAAGGGAACTCATCATGCGCTTCGCGGTGCGCGCGAGCCCGCCGTAAGCATCAAGCATCCGAGCAACCCACGACGAAATCGGGTCGCCTGCGGCAGTCAGCTTGGCGGGACTGATCACGCGCGCCCACTGAAATGCGCCAAACACGGCATGGTCGGCGTAGGCCGGCGCAGCCCCGGCTACGTAGGGTTGATGGGCAAGCGTGCTGCGCAGGGGCGCGAGCGTGCGGTCCAGCGCCACCAACGCCTCGTCGCGCTCGGCGGCGATCGCCTCGAACGTCTGGCCGAACGCGGCTTCGCGCGTCCTGCGGAAATATTCCCTGTCTTTCTCGTGCAGGGCGGCGGGGATCTCCGGCACGACCACGCGCGCGACCGCGGGGTGCAGGACCTCGCTCGCCCACTGGTTGACGAAGCGCGCTGTCGCGCGGCCCTGCGGACAGCCGAACAGGGAGGGACGGTCGGGATGAGCGTCCTCAAGATACTCGGCAATGTCCCAGCTTTCGCAAAGCCACCTGTCACCCACCACAAGCACGGGCACCTTACCCTGGCCGGATTTGGCGATGGCATCCTTTTCCGTGAAACGCCAGGCGATGGTCTCGACTGGCAGGCCCTTGTGCGCCAGCGCGAGGCGCGTCCGCCAGCAGTTGGGGCTGAACCGAAGGTCGTCGTCAGCACCAGCGAGATCGAAGAGGCGCAGCCCGGTGCTCATGCGCCCGTTCCCGCTGGTGTGACGGCGGTCTGGCCGAACAGCAGCGCACGGGACTGATCGCTGACGACCGGCGCCGTATTGACCTGCGCAGCCAGCGCATAGGCCCTCTCGACCGCGGGCCGCCTGCGGATCGTCTCGAACCAGCGCTTCAGATGCGGGAAGTCGTCGATATTCTGCTGCTGGCGCTCATGGGGCACGATCCACGGATAACTCGCCATGTCGGCGATCGAGTACTCGCCCGCCACGAACTCGCGATCGGCGAGGCGCCTGTTCAACACGCCGTAAAGCCGGTTGGTCTCGTTGACATAGCGGTTGATGGCGTAGGGAAGCTTTTCCGGCGCGTACTGCACGAAGTGGTGGTTCTGCCCCGCCATCGGACCCAGCCCGCCCATCTGCCAGAACAACCACTGCATCACCTCGGCGCGACCGCGGATATCCGTGGGCAGAAAGCGGCCGGTCTTTTCCGCCAGGTAGTGCAGGATGGCGCCTGACTCGAAGACGCTGATCGAAGCGCCACCATCCACCGGTGCCGTATCGACCACCGCCGGAATCCGGTTGTTCGGTGCGATCGCCAGGAACTCGGGCTTGAACTGATCGCCCGTGCTGATGTTCACGGGGATGAGGCGATATGGCAGCCCGACCTCCTCGAGGAAGATCGTCACCTTGTGGCCGTTGGGCGTGGTCCAGTAGTAAAGGTCGATCATCTGCGCGTTCCTTTGTCCTCGGTAGTCGGCCATCGCGACATACTGGCGATGGCATGGTCGGCCAGTGCCTGCAGCCGCTTGGGGCTGGGATCCAGGCGAGCCATCACGCGGATGGCAAAGACGGTGCCGAGCAACGCTGTCGCAGTCGCGGCGACATCGGTCCCCGGATCAAGCGTGCCGTCGGCGATGGCGCGCTTGAGCCTCCCGGCAAAAAATCGCTCGACCTCGCGAAGCCGTGTGTGCACCAACGCGCGGGCCGCATCCGACATCGCGGCGCCATCGAGCGCCGTGTTGACCAGTAAGCAGCCGCGATGGTCGGGATCGGCGCGCGACATGGCGATCAACTCGCCGAGGAAATCACTGATCGCGCCGAGGGGGTCCTGGACGGCGGAAAGGCGTGCGAGACGCTCGACCAATCCTTCGTCCGCATAGCGGCGCAATGCCTCCACAAACAATCCGTCCTTGTCGGTGAATCGATGGTAGAGCGCTGCGGAACTGAGCCCAGTTGCCCGCGTGAGGTCGCGCAGCGAGGTTCCGGCATAACCGTTATGCCAGAACACGCCAATAGCGCGATCCAGAACGGTGTCGTCGGGGAGCATGCGGGTTCGCGGCATTGATTTTGCCTAGCAAAAGCTTTCGCCTCGTTTATAATAGAACGATCGATCTATATCAAGCGTGATCCGCCTCCGTTCGATGGAGACCCTTTATGCGCGAACCTCATCTCGTCTACTTCGCCGATCCAATGTGCTCCTGGTGCTGGGGCTTCTCGCCAGTGATCGAAGCGATCGCGGAGCAGTTCGGACCTTTGCTGCCTATTCGTGTGGTTCTTGGGGGACTGCGCCCTTGGACAAAAGAACCGATGACCGAACATGACCGTGCCAACGTCCGTAACCACTGGCAGCATGTCCATGAGGCGAGCGGACAACCCTTCGACTTCGCCTTTCTCGACCGCGAACACTTCGTCTACGACACCGAGCCATCAAGCCGCGCCGTCGTGGTGCTGCGCCGCCGCGGCGTGGCCATGGCACTCGTGGCCCTGCGCCGCATCCAGTACGCCTTTTACGCCGAAAACAAGGACATTACCGACATCGATACCCTTACGGAGCTGGTCGCAGGGCTCGGCGTGGATCCGGCGGACTTTCGCAACGAATTCAACGGCGAGGCAGCCATTGAGGAAACCCGAGACGACTTTGCAATTGCACAGGCGATCGGGGTACGGGGCTTCCCGACACTCATCGTCGGCGAAGGCGAGAACAACCAGTACACTCTTGTCACTCAAGGCTTTCAGCCAGGCGCGCACATCCTCCCGGCACTCGCACAATGGATCAACAAGAACACAGCCGTCCGATCTAGCGACGCTCACCACGGCCGCGCCCAAGGATGACGTTCCATCGAATTCCGGCGAGAGACCCATATCGGACTACCTGGCCGGGAGAAACAGAAGCTGCCGGAGGGATTCGCCCCCGCTCTACAAGGCCGCATGATGCGAACGGCGCCGCCAAGGCTCGACGCGTCGCCACTGATTGCAAAAGTGAGGTGCGCGATGGGCCTGGAATGTTCCATCCATCCCATCGACTCGCGGCTGGCAACGAAACGACGAAGCCCCGGCGTACCGGAGCTTCGTGAGCGAATCTGGAGCGGGAAACGAGACTCGAACTCGCGACCCCGACCTTGGCAAGGTCGTGCTCTACCAACTGAGCTATTCCCGCCTGGGAGCGCGCATTCTAATACGCGAATGGGTGGCGTCAAGCCTCATTCGTCGCGGCGCGCGCCCGACTTCGACAACGCATCGTCGCGCAGACTCGGCCAGGCCGCGCGCAGGTAGTACAGGCCGGACCAGATGGTGAGCACGCCGGCCAGCACCAGCAGCGCCTCGCCGATGTGGTAGAGGCGCAATGCCGTGGCCTCCTTCTCGTGCTGCACGATCAGCACCACCAGCGCCACGATCTGCATCACCGTCTTGAGCTTGCCGATGAAGGCCACCTTCACCGTGGCGCGCATGCCGACTTCGGCCATCCATTCGCGCAATGCCGAGATGCTGATCTCGCGGCCCACGATCACCGCCGCGGTCACCGCCATCACGATGCTGGACCAGCCTTCCGGATGCGACTCCACCAGCAGGAACAGCGTCACCGCCACCATCAGCTTGTCGGCCACCGGGTCGAGGAACGCGCCGAACGCCGAGGTGAGGTTCATCCGCCGCGCGAGGAAGCCATCCAGCCAGTCGGTAAACGCGGCGAGCAGGAACACGACCGCAGCGGTGATGTTGTGTCCGCGGAACGGCAGGTAGAACACCACCACCATCACCGGCAACAGCAGCACGCGGAACAGGGTCAGCCAGGTCGGTAGGTTGATGTGCATGGGAGCGCCTGCGGATTTGCCACAGTGTCGCATGCCGCAACGCCCGCGCGCAGGACGCTTGATGCGAAAGGCTCAGCCGTGCAGCGCGTCGTAGATGCGCTCGGCCAGGCCACGGTCGATGCCCTTCACCCGCGTCAGCTCCTCCACGCCGGCAGCCTCCACACCGGCCAGGCCGCCGAAGGTCTTGAGCAAGGCGCTGCGGCGCCGGGCACCGACGCCGGGCACATCTTCGAGCACGCTGCGCTCGCGGGCTTTTTCGCGACGCTTGCGATGACCGCTGATCGCGAAGCGGTGCGACTCGTCGCGCACCGCAGCCACCAAGTGCAGCGCAGGCGAGGTGGGGCCGGGATGAATTTCGCGCCGCTGGTCGACCAAGATCAGGGTTTCCTCGCCAGCGCGCCGCGCCGGCCCCTTGGCCACGCCGACCACGTGGATGCCGGCGATGCCGAGCTCCTCCAGCACCTCCAGCGCCTGCGCCACCTGGCCACCGCCGCCGTCGATAAGCAGCACTTCGGGCTTCGCACCCTCTCCATCGGCCACCTTGCGGAAACGCCGGGTCAACGCCTGGCGCATCGCGGCGTAGTCGTCGCCGGGCGTGATGCCGGCGATGTTGAAGCGGCGGTAGTGCGATTTCTCTGCCCCTTCCGGACCAAACACCACGCAGGAAGCCACGGTGAGCTCGCCGTGGGTGTGGCTGATGTCGAAGCACTCGATGCGCCGTGGCGGCTCGGGCAGCTCCAGCAGCTTGCGCAGGTCCTCGAAGCGCGCGCCTAGGGTCTGCCGGCTGGCCAGCCGCTGGGTGAGCGAGGCCTGCGCGTTGCGCTCGGCCATCTGCAGGAAGCGCGCGCGCTCGCCGCGCACGCGGCTCTTCAGCTCCACCGCATGCCCGCTCTGTTCCGTCAGCATCTCGGCC
>DAIDKO010000038.1 GCA_027450005.1 Rhodanobacter sp.
CCGACTGGCCGACCTCGCACGCATGGAGACAGCCCTCGCTGCGCTTGTCGAGCAATGCGGCACGCGTCAGCGCAACGTGTCCTGCCCGCTGATCGCTTCGCTGCACGCCCGCTGAAATGGCGGCAGGCAGGATGCGACAGGCATAACGCCGGTGCAGTGCATCGGCTGGATGGTGTAACCACGCCTTCGCCACTCCGCCATGGCCCGTCGCGGAGCATGCCGCCTTGGCGGGCTCGTCGTCGCGCCCGTTCAGGGCATGGGCCGCGCGTGATCTGACCATTGCGCCGTGCCCTGGATCAGTTCGGCCCGCACGCAATGCGCGTCCGTGATCGACGTTACCGTGGCTTGCCCGCTCGCGGCGAAGTGTTCAATGCGCACGCCTTTGCCGGGAATCACGTACGCCAACCTCATGACCTGCAGCCGCGTGCCGACGGCGGGCAGTGGCGTAACTCGGTAGCAGATGTCCAGCTGCTGGCCGTTGACATGACCAATCCAGCCGTCGGCGTAAGTATTGGTCGCGTGCGCGATCGTGCCGAGGGTCAAGCCCGTGAATAGCAGGGCGATGCCGAGATACGCAGCGTGCGCTTTCATTGTTGTACTCCAAAATCATCGGACTACCGTGACAGGCGCGGCCACAAGCCTCGCGAGGCACGTGGCCGCACTGGCACCCCCGCCGGTCGGCCCCTGCCGGAGGCAAGCGCGGTTGGCGGTGGTTCCCGATCAACCTGCCGGGCTGATCGCCGTCACCGTGCTGGCCATGCCGGCCGGATGCAGGGTGAACCGCACCGACTCGCCGACCTTCACCTTTTGCAGGAGGGTCGGCGGATCGGCCTTGAAGGTCATGATCATCGCCGGCCAGCCGATGGCGGTGATGGCCTGGTGCTGGAGGGTGATCGTGCCCTTGGCGGTGTCGATGGCCTTGACGATCCCCACGCCCTGCGCCAGGGTGGGTTTGGCCGGTTGCATCCCGGCCATGCCGGGCATGTTCGGATCCATCTGCTGGGCGAAGGCGGCGGTCGAGGCCAAGGCCAGCGCACCGGGAAAGGCCAGGGTAAAAACCTGCTTCTTCATGATTGGATCTCCTGAGGTGGGTGGAACGTCGGGGTGGCTGGTGCGGACTTGCGCAGTCGGTGCCGCATGAGCAGGCTGAATGCGGCTGGCAGGATGAGCATGGACAACAGAGGTGCGGTCACCATGCCGCCGATCATGGGGGCGGCGATGCGTTGCATGACTTCAGAGCCGGCGCCATGGCCCAGCAGGATCGGGAACAGGCCGGCCAGGATCACGGCCACGGTCATCGCCTTGGGCCGAACGCGCTGAACCGCGCCTTCGCGGATTGCCGCGTCCAGCGCCTCGATACCCGCCTGCGGGTTGGCCGCGAGTCGCCGATCCCAGGCATGACGCAGGTAAAGCAGCATCACCACGCCGAACTCCGCGGCGACGCCGGCCAGGGCGATGAAGCCGATGACCGTCGCCACCGATACGGCTTGGCCGAGCAGCCAGACCAGCCATAGACCGCCGACCAGCGCCAGCGGCACACTCGCCATGATCAGGGCCGCCTCGACCGCGCGCCGGAACACGGCGTAGATCAGCACGAAGACGATGAGCAAGGCCACCGGCACCACCAGCCGGAGCCGCTGGGCGGCGCGGGCCAGGTACTGGAACTGGCCCGACCAGTCCAGCGTGACGCCGGCGGGCAGCGTGACCTGTTGCGCCACCGCGCGCTGGAGCCGGGCGACCACGCCACCGAGGTTGCTGCTATCGGTGTCGACGTAGACGTAGGTGGCCAGCTGGCCGTCTTCGCTCTTCAGCATCGACGGTCCCGCCGCGACCGTGATGTCGGCAATCTGGCCCAGCGTGAGCTGGGCGCCGTTGGCCGCCACGATCGGCAGTTGCCGCAACGCCTGCACCGAGTCGCGGTCCACGCGCGGGTAGCGCACCACGATCGGAAAGCGCTCGCGCCCCTCGATGCTCTGGCCGATGGGATCGCCACCGACCACGGTGGCGATCAACTGCTGCACCTGATCCTGCGTCAGTCCGTAACGCGCCGCCGCGTCCCGATGGATGTGCACGTCGACGTAGCGGCCACTGGCCGGGCGCTCGGCGATCGCCGAACGCACACCGGGCACGGTACGCGCGACGGCCTCGATGCGATCGGCCACCGATTGCAGTGCCGCCAGATCGGTACCCAGCACCTTGATGCCGATCGGGCTCTTGATGCCGGTGGAGAGCATGTCGATGCGGTTGCGGATCGGCGGCACGAACAGGTTCGTCAGGCCCGGCACCTGCACGGCGCGGTTCAGCGCCGCCTTGATCTTGTCCATCGTCATGCCGGGGCGCCACTGGTCCTTCGGCTTGAAGGTGATCGTGGTCTCGAACATCTCCAGCGGCGCCGGGTCGGTGGCGGTGTCCGCGCGGCCCGCCTTGCCGAATACGTGGGCTACCTCGGGTACGGTCTTGATCATGCGATCCGTCAGTTGCAGCAGCTGCGATGCCTTGCCGGCCGACAGTCCCGGCAAGGCGGTGGGCATGTACAGGAGCGTCCCCTCGTCCATGGCGGGCATGAACTCGCTGCCCAGCCGGCTGAGCGGTACCAGTGCCGTAAGCAGTAGCAGGCCCGCCAACGCCAAGGTGGTCTTCGGCCAGCGCAGCACGGCATCGAGGATCGGCGCGTACAGCGCCGTGAGCCACCGGTTGAGCGGATTGGCCCGTTCTGCTCGGATGCGCCCGCGCACCAGGTAGCCCATCAGTACCGGCACCAGGGTGATGGCCAGGCCCGCCGCGGCCGCCATGGCGTAGGTCTTGGTGAACGCCAACGGCTTGAAGAGCTTGCCTTCCTGACCCTGCAGCGCGAACACCGGCACGAACGACAGTGCGATCACCAAGAGGCTGACGAACAGCGCCGGCCCCACTTCCACGGTGGCGTCGGCAATCAGCGCCCAACGGGCCGCGCCTTGCGGCTCCGCACCGTCATGCGCGTCACGCCAGTGCTCCAGGTGCTTGTGGGTGTTCTCGATCATCACGATGGCCGCGTCCACCATCGCGCCGACGGCGATGGCAATGCCGCCCAGCGACATCAGGTTCGCCGTGACACCCTGCAGGTTCATCACGATGAACGCGGCCAGCACGCCTAGCGGCAGAGTGACGACGGCGACCAGCGCCGAACGCAGGTGGCCAAGGAACAGCGCGCAAACCAGCGCGACGATCAGGAACTCTTCCAGCAGCTTGTCCCGGAGGTTTTGCACCGCGGCATCGATCAGCTGCGAGCGGTCGTAGGTGGGTACGATGTCCACCCCCGGCGGAAGGCTGCGCCGAATCTGCGCCAGGCGAGCCTTGACCGCCGCGATGGTGGCCTTCGCGTTCGCACCCGAGCGCATCACGATGATGCCCCCGACCACTTCGCCCTGGCCGTCCAGCTCGGCGATGCCGCGGCGGAAGACCGGCCCCCGGCGCACGGTGGCCACATCGCGCAGCCGCACCGGCACGCCGTTCGCGTTGGTGACGATGGGTACGTTCTCGAAGGCCTTGCGGGTTTTGAGATAGCCCTCGCTGCGCACCATCAGCTCGGCCTCGCCCTGTTCGATCACCGAGCCGCCGTTCGCACCGTTGGCGGCACGTATGGCATCGACCAGCTGCGCCACGGTGAGACGGCGCGCGGCCAGCGCCTGGGGATCGGGCACGATCTGCCAGGCACGGTCCATTCCGCCCAGGGTGGCCACCTCGGCCACGCCGGGCACGGTTTTCAGCTGGAAGCGCAGCGTCCAGTTCTGCAGCGCGGTGAGCTGGCCGAGGTCGTGCCGGCCCGTGCGGTCGACCAAGGCGTATTCGTAGATCCAACCCAGCCCGGTAGCGTCCGGGCCGAGCGCGGGATCGACGCCGGCCGGCAGCTGGCTGCGCGCCTGGCTCAGATACTCCAGTACTCGCGAGCGCGCCCAATAGAGATCCGTGTGGTCGTTGAACAGCACGTCCACGTAGGAGTCGCCGAAGAACGAGTACGCCCGCACCGTGGTCGCACCGGGTACCGACAGCATCGTGGTGGCCAGCGGATAGGTCACCTGGTCCTCCACTACCTGCGGCGACTGGCCCGGATACGGGGTGCGAATGATCACCTGGGTGTCCGAGAGATCCGGCAGTGCGTCGATCGGCGTATGCCAGGCGGAGAACACGCCCACCGCCGCCAGCCCCAGCGCGGCCAGCAGCACGAAGATGCGGTACCGGATCGCCGCGCGGATCAGCGCGCCGATCATGGCCGCGGCTCCGGCAGGGACGTGCCCGGCATCGCGGCACTCGCCGCGGGTGCCGGCTCACCCGTCTGCAGCCGTTGCAGTGCGCCGGACAGGCTTGCCTCCGAATCGATCAGGAACTGGCCGGACACCACCACGTGTTCGCCGCCGACCAGGCCGACCAGCACCTCGGTGTAGCCGCCGGCCGACCGGCCCAGGCGCACCGCGACCGGTCGGAAGCGGCCGTCGCCTTCCGCCACGATCACCCGCGGCGTTGCGCTGCCGGTCGCGATCACGGCGCCGTCGGGGACGACGGGCGCCGGTGGACCCGAGGCCGGTTGCAGGCCCACGTCGACGAACATGCCCGGGCTCAATGCGTCACCGGGATTGGCCAGCACGATGCGAGCCTGCTGGGTGCGTGTCGTGGCGTCCACCTCCGGCAGCAGGGTTTCCACCTCGCCGCGGAACACGTGGCCAGGCAAGGCCGTCGTACGCACGGTCACCGGCGTGCCTGCGCGCACTATGCCCGCCATGGCCTGCGGCAGTGCCGCCTCCACCCACACGGTGGACAGGCCGTTGAGCGTCATCAGCGTCTGACCGGACCCGACCTGCTGGCCTTCGCGCACGTCCAGGGCCGTGACCACGCCGTCCTGCGGCGCGTGCAGCGTGATGCGGCCGTCGCGTGCCGAGGCGATGTCGGCCGCGGTGAGGCCCAATACCTTCAGCCGCTGCCGCGCCGCGGCGCGCAGCGCCTGTGCGTCCTTGGACCGCGTGTGCTGCAACGCGCGGTATTCAGCGATCGCGCTGTTCCATGACGGAGCCAGCAATTCAGCCAGCGGCTGGCCGGCCTTGACCCTGGTATACGGCGCGCGCACGTCGAGTCGCGCCACCACCGCGTCGGTCCGCGCGCTAACAGTGACGGCGTCGCGCAGGTTCCAGCCCACGGTGCCAGGCACCTCCAGGTGGGCAGCCAGGACGCGACGCACGACCGGCTCCGTACGTACGCCCAGGTTCTGCACGGTCGCCGGATCGATGCGCACCACGCCCTGGTCGGTGCCTCCTTCATCCGCGTATCTGGGTACCAGGGGCATGCCCATCGGCGACCGGCCCGGATGATCGAAGTGCTGGTCCGGCACCATGGTGTCGTACCAGTACAGCACCTTGCGCGGCGCACCCTGTGCCGTGGCGACGGCGTTGGCTCGGGGTGGCGTGGTCCCGGCATGGCGGCCACCGACATACCCCAAGGCGAGCAGGACGGCGGCACCCGCCAGTGCGCCGATCACGATAACTATCCGTTTCATGGCAGGTGCTCCGACGATGGGGTGGAGGTGGGCAATAGGTAAGCCAGGGCCGCCCAGGCGCGAGCCCGCGCAACCAGCGCGTCGGTGTAATCGAGGCGCAGCGCGATCTCGTCGCGCCGGGCGTCCAACCACGGTTGCAATGTGCCGCCGCCGCGGTACGCGGCCAGCGCGACCCGACTGCGGTCGCGCGCCAACGGCAACAGCGTGTCGTGATCGCGTGCGATCTGCCGGCCCCACCCCTGCCAGGTCGCAATATCGCGTGCGACGGTCGCGCGTTGTGCACGAAGGGCATCCTCGTGTGCGAACTCGACCGCATCGCGTTGCGCCTGTCTGGCGCTGATATCGGGATCCTGCCGGTTACGTGCAAACAACGGCAGGGTCACGCCGAACTGCACCATCACCATGTCCGACAGGTACGGCGC
>DAIDKO010000039.1 GCA_027450005.1 Rhodanobacter sp.
GCCTTTCAGCACCTTGATGTTGCTGGAGTCGTAGTGCGATTCGTTGGTGGGTTCGTTCATGCGGCTTCCGGTTTCTGGAGGTGCGGCAGATACGGCCTGCAAGCCGTTGAGCTGCTATGCGATTTTTGATTATAGCAGGGGCACCAAACACCCCTGTTCCACGTGGAACATGCGGTACGGCAAACCGCGCAAGGCGGTTGGCTCGGTCGTTCCAGTCAGCAACACCTGGGCTTCGCAGGTCGCCAATTGTTCGATGACGGCCCGCTGGTGCATTTCATCCAGTTCCGATGCAAGGTCATCAAGGCAAATGATGGGCCATTGCCCATGCTCTTCGGCATACAACCGTGCCTGCCCCAGCATGCAGCCAAGGGCCGCGAGCTTCTCCTGACCGCGGGAGAGATGTTCACGCAAGGGCGCATGCTCGAACGCCAGCGACCAGTCCGCACGATGGGCACCCAAACTCGTATGCCCACGCGCAAGATCCCTGCTCCTATGGGTCGAAAGCAGCTCGCGCAAACCCTTGTCCTCGGCCCAGCCGCGTCGATAGCGCAACTCAGGCGCACCGAGCTCGGGCAGCAAGGCGTTTACGTAGTTCTGCAGGAGAGGCTGTAGTCGCTTCAGGTAGCCGCTTCGCAGATCGTCAATCCAGAAAGCCAGGCCTCCCAACTCCGCTTCCCACGGCGCATACAAGGACGAAGCCGATTCTGTTCCGGCACGTAGCAAGCTGTTGCGCTGCTTCAGGGCGCGTTGGTAACGACGCCAGCCATCCAGAAACGCGTGTTCCACGTGGAACACCCCCCAATCCAAGAAGCGCCGCCTTTCCTCAGCAGCTCCTGCGATCAGTGCATGCGAACCAGGCTCAAAACAGGTGACGGCGCATTCCGCGATCAGCTCGCCCAAGCTCGAACCTTCACCCTCGATGCGCGCTTCCCACCGAGACGACTCACGGCCGAGGCCCAGCCGCACCAGGCGACCATGCCCCTGTCGCAGTTCCGCAAACACGGACAAGCGCGACGATCCGCGGGCCAGCAAGGCTTCCCGCGCGCCGCTGCGAAACGAACGTGCGTGCGACAACAAGAACACAGCTTCCAATACGCTGGTTTTGCCCGCGCCGTTGTCGCCCACGAGGACATTGATGCCGGGCGCAAGAACGATGTCGACATCGCGCAGACAACGCAAACCCTGAACCCGCAGACGCTCCAGCCTCATTCCGAACGAGCCCCAAAGCAAGAACGCCGAAGCGTCAGGTGACGTCTCCGGCGTTTCCAGGTCCTCGTGCTACGGATGAACGGCATGCGTCAGAGACGCAGCGGCATGATGACGTGACGAGCCTGCTCGTTGTCGTGTTCCTGTACCAGGCAGCTGGACTGCGCGTCACGCAGGCTCAGGCGCGCCTGATCGCCGCGCAGCGCGGAGAGTGCATCCAGCAGGTATCCAACGTTGAAACCGACCGCAAGATCCGAAACGTGCGTATCCGCCTCGACCTCTTCGACGGCTTCTTCCTGTTCCGGGTTATGCGCCACGATGCGCAGCTTGCCCGGTGACAGCTCGAGCTTCACGCCCCGGTACTTTTCGTTGGAAAGAATCGCCGCACGCTGCAAGGCGCCGCGCAGAACTTCGCGATCCAGCGTGGCCGTCTTGTCAGCGCCCAACGGGATCACGGCTTCGTAATCAGGGAAACGGCCATCAATAAGCTTGGAGGTGAAGGTGACGCCACCACGGTAAACCCGCAGATGATTGCGTCCGAATTCAAGCTCGACCTCGCCCTCGCCCGGTTCCAACAGTCCAACCAGTTCGTTGACGCCCTTGCGCGGAATGATGATCTGCCGCCGCGTCTTCACTGACGTGGCGAGACTGGTTTCCTTCATCGCCAACCGATGCCCATCGGTTGCCACGCAACGCAGGCTGTGCTCCTGCAGGTCAAGCAACATGCCGTTCAAGTAGTAACGAACGTCCTGGTTCGCCATGGCAAACGCCGTGCGTTCCATCAGGTCACGCAGCGCCTCCTCTGGAAGGCTGACCTTCTCGACCAGTTCAATCGAGTCGATCGTCGGAAACTCACTGGCAGGCAACGTCGTCAAAGTGAACCGGCTGCGTCCCGCATTCAGGGCTACGCGATCCCCGTTGAGCTTCAGCTCGACGGTCGCTCCATCGGGCAGCGCGCGCACGATGTCGAAAAGCTTGCGCGCAGGAATGGTTACCTCGCCATCGACCAGTTTGTCGGCGATGGCCGTGGCAATCATCTCCACCTCGAGATCGGTACCGCTCAACGACAGTTGCCCGTCGGCAACGCGCACCAGCAGGTTGGCCAGAACCGGCAATGTCTGACGGCGCTCCACCACGCCCACGACCTGCTGCAGCGGCTTGAGCAGAGCTTCCCGTTGAATGCTGAATTGCATGTCTGCGCGTCCCCTATGCCTGCTGTTCTATCTTTCGAAGAAGGTTGGTAGTTGATGTAGATGGCGTGGATAACTCGATTTCGCCATTTATACATTTGAAATCAATTGTTTGCCTTAACTTCAGGGTGTGCGGAAAGCGGTGGCCGCAAGGTGGGTTATATGTGGATAACTTTGCCGCCACATTCATCCACGCATTATCCACAGCTTCCCTTCCAGCTTATCAAGAACTTGTGCTTGTGCTCGCGGAATAACTCAACCGGTAAGGATCCGGATTAGTTGTTCCCAGTCCTGCCGCATGCGGGTGTCCGCCTCGCAGAGCTTCTTGATCGTGCGGCAGGCGTGCAGCACCGTGGTGTGGTCGCGGCCTCCGAAGGCCTCGCCGATTTCCGGCAGGCTGTGGTCGGTGAGCTCCTTGGAAAGCGCCATCGCGATCTGTCGAGGCCTGGCCAGCGAGCGCACACGACGCGTGGAGAGCAGATCCTGCAGGCGGATATTGAAGTACTCGGCCACCATCTTCTGGATGTTGGGGACCGTCACCGCTTGTGCGTGGGTGGCCAGCAGGTCGCGGAGAGTTTCCTCGGCAAAATCGGTGGTGATCGGCTTGCCGTAGAAGTTGGCGCGTGCTGCGAGCGTGTTCAGGGCGCCCTCAAGGTCGCGCACGTTTGAACGGATGCGCTTGGCCAGCAGCATCGCTACGTGCTCGTCCACCGCCACGCCCTTGTCCTGCGCCTTCGAGAGAAGGATGGCTGCACGCGTTTCGAAATCCGGTGGTTCGATTGCCACGGAAAGGCCCCAGCCAAGGCGTGACTTCAGGCGCGGCTCCAGCTTGTCCACTTCCTTGGGGTAGCGGTCGCAGGTCAGGATGATCTGCTGCTTGGATTCGAACAGCGCGTTGAAAGTGTGGAAGAACTCTTCCTGCGTGGTGTCCTTGCCGGCGAAGAACTGGATGTCGTCGATCAGCAGCGCATCCACCGAGCGAAAGCGCAGCTTGAACTGGTCCATGCTCTTGGTGCGCAATGCCTCGATCATTGCGCCCACGAATTGTTCCGAGCGCAGGTACAGCACCTTGCAGGCGGGATTGTTCTGCCGCATGAGGTTGCCGGCCGCGTGCATCAGATGGGTTTTTCCCAGGCCGGTGCCGCCATAGAGCAGCAGCGGGTTGTAGGCCCGCCCGGGGTTCTGCGCCACCTGCATCGCCGCGGCCTTGCCAAGCTGGTTGGACTTGCCTTCCACGAACGTTTCGAAGGTGTAGTGCGGATCGAGGTTGTGGTTGAACGCCTGTGCGGGTGCGGCCGCCGGTTCGGCAATTCCGCCAGCAGCGGCCTTGGTTGCCGGTTTGGCGGGACTGCGTGGCGCGCTGGACCCGACATCCAGTCGCACCGGCAGTTCGCGACCGGCCAGCTGCGCCAGCAACGTGCCAATCTTCGGCAGGTAGCGTTCGCGCACCGTGTCGAGGGTGTAGGGGTTGGGCGCAAACAGCGACAGTCCGGTCTCGTCTTCGCGGGCCTGCAGCGGCATCAACCAGGTGTGCAGATCCTCGGCGCTCAACTCGCCTTCCAGACGCTCCAGGCAGCGCCGCCACAACTCACTCATGAAGTCTCTCGTCCACAGGCAGGGGCGCTTGCGCGCAGGGTGGATCGACAAGTCTAGCAGCAGCCTCCGGCGTATCGTCCCCAAACCATCCACATGGCGACCCACAAGTTGGTACGGGACATCCAGATCGATTCGAAAGGTGTTGATTTGACAAGGTCCCGCACCGCAATGCATACTTTGCGGCCTTTTTCCCATCATTCATTCCCTTCGGAGCAACGCCATGAAGCGGACCTATCAGCCCAGCAAGCTCAAGCGCGCCCGCACCCACGGCTTCCGTGCCCGCATGGCCACCGCCGACGGTCGCAAAGTTCTCAACGCCCGCCGCGCCAAGGGCCGCAAGCGCCTGATCCCGTAATCGGGACTACAGTCATGCGCCCTGCCGGCTTGCCGCGCGAGTTGCGGCTGCGTCAGGCCGGCGACTTCGCAGCGTTGCGTACGAGCAGCGGCCGCCTCGGTGGCCGCTGTTTTCATTTGCGTTACCGGCCTAACGGCTTGTCGCATGCGCGACTGGGCCTGGCAATCTCCAAGCGGGCCTCCAAACTCGCGGTCGAGCGCAATCGGCTGAAGCGCCTACTTCGCGAGTCGTTCCGACGCTTCCGCAACCAGTTGCCATCGGTGGATCTGGTGGTGATGGCGCGCGACCAGGCCGTCAGCCTGTCCAACGCGGAATTACTGGCCGAGGCCGAGGCGCTCTGGCGCCGGCTCGCCATGATCCGGCTGGAACCACCCGCATCGGCCGCTGCCGGGGCGGATTCCCTCCCGCGCCATTGATGCCGACGGACGCCGCCGCCACAATCGCGCGTTGACCTTTTTTCTCCCCTTGTGGCCGCGTGCCGCGTGGCGATGTCCGGATCCGTGAGCCGATGAACCAAACACGCAACTTCCTCCTGTTCGCCCTGCTTGCTGTGGGCTACTTCCTGTTCACGGCTTGGCAGAAGGACTACATGACGCCACCGGTCGCGGCTGGCGCCACCAGCGCGGCGAACGCCACCAGCGCCTCGGCTGTGCCTGGTGCGCAACCTGCCGTTGCCGTTGCGCCGGCTGTCGCCACCGCCACCGGCAGCAACGCCCCCGCGTCGCTCATTACCGTCACCACCGATGTGCTGCGACTGACCATCGACACCCGCGGCGGCAGCATCGTGAAGGCGCAGTTGCTGGATTATCCGGTGGTGCCGCGTACGAAGAAGGATCCAGATCCCGCGCCGGTCACCCTGTTCGACAACAGCGACGCGCATTACTTCGTGGCCCAGAACGGCCTGGTCAGCAGCAGCGATGCCGCCGCTGCCGACCAACCCAACCATCTCGCCGTGTTCCAGGGCGCGCAGTCGTCATACACGCTGGCGCCCGGCCAGAAGGAACTCGACGTGCCGTTGACCTGGCAGGATGCCAAGGGCCTCAGGGTCACCAAGACCTATCACTTTACGCGCGGCAGCTACGTCGTGGCGCTCGACCAGAAGATAGCCAACGGTGGCAGCGTGCCGTGGCAAGGCAACGCCTACACCCAGCTGCTGCGTGCCGAGCCACCGCAGCCCGGTAGCTGGCTGACCAAAATGTCCAACCCGGAAAACCGCAGCTTCCAGGGAGCGGCGTGGTACACCGGCGAGAAATTCGAGAAGCTGTCGTTCAAGGATCTCGCCAATCCTAAGGACAAGTTGCAGGCGCAGTTCAAGGGTGGCTGGGCGGCGATGCTGCGGTTGTACTTCTTCGCCGCATGGATCCCGCCGGCGAACGAGATGGCCAGCTACGCCACCGACACGGTGAATCCCGGCAGCGCGCACCCGCGTTACCTCATCCGCGCCATCGGTCCTACGCTCAGCGTGGCGCCCGGCCAGAGCGTCGATGCCACCGCGCGGCTGTACGTCGGCCCCAACCTGCAGGGCAAGCTGGATGCGGTGGCGCCAGGACTGGATCTCACCATCGACTACGGCATGTTCAAGGCGATTGCTGTGCCGATGCACGGCATCCTGTCGTTCCTGCATTCGATCGTGAAGAACTGGGGCGCCGCGATCGTCCTGCTGGTGCTGCTCATCAAGGGCGCCACCTGGAAGCTCACCGCGATGCAGTACCGCTCGAGTGCCAAGATGCGCAAGCTGCAGCCGCGTATCCAGGCGCTCAAGGAGCGCTACGGCGATGACAAGGTGAAGCTGCAACAGGCCCAGATGGAGTTGTACAAGAAGGAAAAGGTCAACCCGATGGCGGGTTGCCTGCCGGTGCTCATCACCATGCCGGTGTTCTTCTCCCTGCTCTACGTGCTGGAGTATTCGCTGGAACTGCGCCAGGCATCCTTCCTGTGGATCCACGACCTCAGCGCACACGACCCTTACTACATACTGCCGGCGATCTACGCGGTGGTGATGCTGGGCACGCAATGGCTGAACCCGGCGGTGGGCATGGATCCGGCGCAGGCAAAAATGATGAAGGTGATGCCGCTGCTGTTCTCGGTACTGTTCGCCTTCTACCCCTCCGGTCTGTGCCTCTACTACGCGGTAAACGGTCTGGTCGGCCTCGGCCAGCAGTGGTGGATCACCCATCACGTGGAGCGCGAGGAGGCCGTGGCCAAGGCTTGATCCTTGCGGCCACTCCTAATCGCCAAGATCCAACAGGCGGCCAATCCTGGCCGCGTCTGTCGGCAAAGCGGCCGCGCCGGGCAACTGCCGCGGCCGTCTTCGTTTACCCTCCCGCCATGAACTTGCACACCGACACCATCGCCGCCATCGCCAGTGCGCCGGGTGCCGCCGGCGTCGGCGTGCTGCGCATATCCGGGCCGCAGGTGCCGGCGATCGCGCGAATCCTGCTGGGCCGCACGCCACGCCCGCGCCATGCGCACTTCGCCAGTTTCCGCGACGCGCAGGGCCAGCCCGTCGACCATGGCCTGCTGCTGCACTTCCCGGCACCCTCCTCCTACACCGGCGAGCATGTGCTTGAACTGCAGGGCCACGGCAGCGCGGTGCTGCTCGACACCTTGTTGCACCGTGTCTGCGAACTCGGTGCGCGGCTCGCGCGCCCTGGCGAATTCACCGAGCGCGCCTTCCTCAACGGCAAGCTCGACCTTGCACAGGCCGAGGCCGTGGCCGACCTGATCGCCGCGCGCTCGCAAGCCGCTGCCCGTGCCGCCCTGCGCTCGATGGAAGGCGTGTTCTCGCGCAGGGTCGAGACCTTGCTGCAGGCGCTGGTGGCCCTGCGCGTGCACGTCGAAGCGGCGATCGACTTCCCGGAGGAGGAAATCGACTTCCTGGCCGACCCTGCCATTGCCGCGCAACTCGCCGCACTGCGTGAACAGCTGGACGAACTGCTGCGCGAGACGCAACGCGGACTGCGTCTCACCGACGGCTTGCGCGTGGCCATCGTTGGCCGGCCGAATGCAGGCAAATCGAGCCTGCTCAATGCACTGGCCGGCAACGAACGCGCCATCGTCACCGCCATCGCCGGCACCACCCGCGACGTGCTGCGCGAGAGCGTGTCGCTGGACGGCATCGCGCTGGAGCTGGCCGACACCGCCGGCCTGCGCGAGACCGACGACGAAGTCGAACGCGAAGGCGTGCGCCGCGCGCACGGTGAACTCGAGCGCGCCGACGTCGCGCTACTGGTCACCGATGACCAGCACGCGAACACCGACCTCGCCCTCTTCGCGCACTTGCCAGCGGACAGCGAACGACTCGTGCTGGTCAACAAGATCGATCTCGCCCACGCCGCACCAAACGCGGAAACCCGCGATGGCATCCGCTGGCTGTGGGCTTCCGCGAAAACGGGCGAAGGCCTGGATGCCCTGCGCGAACACCTGAAGCAACTCGCCGGTGCCGGCAGCGGCGAAGGCGCCTTCAGTGCGCGCCGCCGCCACGTGCTTGCGCTGGAAACCGTGCGCAAGCACCTCGGCCGAACCGACTATGCCCTCGCGGTCGGCCGGGCTGGCGAACTTGCCGCCGAGGAATTGCGCCAGGCCCAGCATGCGCTGGGTGAGATTACCGGCAGCTACAGCAGCGACGACCTGCTCGGTGCCATCTTCGGTTCGTTCTGCATCGGAAAATAGCGGGACGTCCGGGGAGTTCCAGAGACGTCCGCCGAGCGTTCATGAATTGCCTATTATTTAGGCATTTCGCCCAACATTCGTCTATTGCCCACCGCGGGCAACCGCGTTACCGTGCCCCGAAAGGGGCCCCCATGGAGGGGTGACATCTGCTGGTTCACCGAGAGCGGGGACTAGCCGCGTCGACCAGTTCCGGTGTCGACATGCGCCATGCGAAGGACATTCTCGCGATGAAAATCCAGATAACACCGCTGACCTTCTGAGAATGCGCCGACGTTGATTCGACGGTCGTGGTCAATACCCATGCGCTTCATCGACATGGGGTCCGCCACAGGCGAGACGATCAACTGCCCGGAGTCTTCAAACGATATAAAGCCTTTGTCGAACAAGTGATCCACCGTTGGCGTCAAGAGCAGCCCGTTCTCGCCGTCAAGCCGCTGTTCGTTGTTGCTGTCGCGCCAAGGGCGTACGTGGCTCGCGACTAGGTGCTCCATGCGCTCCACCCTCGTTATCCGACAGGCGCGCTCGATCGCGCGAACATTGTCCCGAAACTGCCCCTGGCCTCGACGCGCCAGCACGAGCGCAGAACGCTCAGTTTCGCGAATGGCAACGTCTGTCGTGATTTCAATCTCCAACCGCCGTTCCCATTCCTCGGTGTCTTGCTCCGGCGCGGGCGTATCGCGCTCGATTTTGCTGACTTCGTGACCTAAATCCTCAGCGCGACTTGCTTCCGGGCCGATCAACGATTTTAGTGTCGTTGCCAATGGTGCGCTGACGGCTGTCAGATAAACACTTTGCAGCCCGTTGCCCTCGAGTGTGAGAGGCGCGTACTTGTTCGCAAGATCAGGCCGCAGCCGGGCAATGTGGTCCTTAGGGCGGACGGCGTTCGTGAGTCGTTGCCAGCGAACACCCACACGCCAGCCGATTTGGCTCCAGTTGGTGCCGGCGGTGCCGAACTCCTCCGGCTTGGGGCTCTCGCGACAATAGCCACTAACGACACCGAGCGCTGCAATTCGCGTTTCGAAGAACGAAAACACGATGTCGCCGGGCGCGACCTCGCGCATGAACTCGTAGAACGGATTGCGGTTACCGTTCTTGTTGCGCTTGGGTGACCAGAGGTAGCCGCCCTCGATTTCCTGGCGGAACGTCTGATTCTGGTTGACCCACCAGTAGCGCATGGACTACGGCTCGACCTTTGCCTTGTCGGCGACCATAGGCAACTCGATGTCCGGCTGCACCTGTTCGTGCCGGTGAGCAATCCTCGCGCGAAAGTAGGAGGCCGTCTCGGGATCCGTGCAGTAAATGTAGCAACCCTTCATCCCGCGGGTCATCAGGGTCCGATACGTGTTCTTGATGATGGTGGCTGCTTTGTTCCGCGCTTCTATCGGATTCTCGCGCAGTTCCTTCTTGTAGCCCTTGATGGATTGGTCCTGTCGTGAGCGCTTCTCAGGTCGGGTCACAATCTGGCTATCGCGTGCGATCAGGTCCGGTCCAACGATGACACCGATGTAGTCGACCTCGAGTCCCTGGCAGGTGTGGATGCAACCGATCTGTTCCACCGATCGTTCCGCCGTGATCCAGAGGCCACCGTCCTGGGCGAGGTTCCACTGCATCTCGAAACCTTTCTCCGGGATTATGACATCGAATGCACTCGGCTCCTTCTTGCTCTTCCAGTCCCAGCAATAGCCGGCCACCATGCGGGCTCGGTTGTTCGCGCGATTCTTCTCCTCGATCAGGCGCCGGACTTCATTGGGTGATTCGAACACCTGGAAATCGAACTCTTTGGCTCCCAGCATAGGATTGGCGGTATCTCGAATGCCGAGCACCTGGTCCAGCCACGCGAGATATCCATCGGAGCCCGAGCAGCGAAACTGAGAGGCGAGCTTCAAGTGCGTCACCGCAGCGCCCGCCTTCTGAGCCCACGCCTCGATCTCAGACATCCGGCCGATGTCCTTCCAAGTGACGCGCTGGTCCTCGTCGATAAAAAATACGGCGCAGCGCGTGGCGCGGATGATCTCCTCGATCTGGTTATTGCCGAGATTCGAGTAGAGACCGGATTTTTCATTCAGCCGATGTGCCTCGTCCACAATCAGTGCATCGAAGGTATCGGTGGGCGTCTCGATGAATTCGCCGGATCCGGCAAATAGGCTCGAGATATGGGAGCGGCGGTAAGACCCAGAGAGTGTTTGTTCGAAGACGGCGCGCGGTGCGCGGTTCTTGGTCACGTACTTGGCCATCAGGCGCTTGGCGGTGAGCGCAGTCAGCAGGTTGATGGCAACCACGGACTTTCCGGTGCCTGGACCTCCATCGATGATGATGACGCGCTTCGCGCCCTCGGAGGCCTCGATTGCCTCGGCGAAGACCGTCTCGTGAGCCACCTTCTGGTCATCGATCAACACAAATTCGCGCTTGCCGTCCAGCATCCCGACGAGCGCATCGATCAGTCGGCGGGAAGGCCGGATCCTGCCGTTCTCGATCTGCACTATGAGGTTACCGCGATCACCTCGCCGGACATGTCGGGCGATAAAGGCGCGGAGGCGCTCGCGCTCGGTCTGCCCAGAAAGAAAGATCGGTGCCTTCTCGACATAGGACTGATAGCGCGGGTCATTCAGGACCGCGCCATCGACAAAGTTGTGAAGATAGGCGCAGGGCTGCAGCGGAACCTCCCGCGAGTAGACCTCTTCGTTGAAGTTGCGCAGCAGCTCTGCATAGGACCAGGCCTGATAGGACGGGTGGCTCGTATCCGACTCGCCTCCGGCGAACCGGGTTCTTACGAGCCCGTCCTTCTGGGTGACGCTTGCGCTCTCCCACTGCTTCAACTCGACGATGATCAGCTTGCTGCGGTCCTGCTCGTCGATGCCGGTCAGCAACAGGTCAATACGCTTTGCGGTTTGCGGAATGACGTATTCGATGGCGACGCCACAGTCGTCCGGGATCGACTCATGGCGCAGCACCTTGGCCATCGCTACCAAGGACTCCCTCCATGCGCGTATCTCGGACTCGGCGACCCGGTGCCCGGTACGGTCCTGGTACGCTTTGAGCACGATGGTCTCGATGTCATGACCGAAAGCGTCATTCAGGAAGCCGTCCTTGGTGGATCGGTAGATGATCATCTGTGCGTGCGAGATTCAGGTATCCGAGTACTTGCGGGCCGATCCCTTGAATGACTCGACGGGATACTTCTCGGCGTTGCGAACCATCTTGGCGCGCACCGCCTGCAGCAGGTCGACGTCGAGCTTGTCAGCGAGACGAATCAGGTAGATCTGGACGTCAGCGAGTTCATCTACGACGGCGGCTCGCCGTTTCTCGTCAAGATTCCGGCTCTGCTCCTCAGTCAGCCACTGGAACGGCTCCAACAGCTCCGCAGCTTCCACCGCTAGGGCGGACGCGAGGTTCTTCGGAGAATGGAATTGGTCCCAATCCCGCGCAGCTGCGAAGTTACGCAAATCGTCACGAAGCTTTACGAGTTCAGACATAGGGTTTGCCCATTGTTTGGCGCCAGCGTCGCCGATTTTGGCTGCGCAGGCAAAGTCTTGAGGCTAGCGCTTCCTGGGCGGCCGGGCGGGCGGAAGTGGCACCCGCTTGCTTGACCACTAGTCCCCTCTGCCTTCGCGGCTGAAAGCAAGAATCAGGTTTGGCTAAACGCTAAAACCAGCTTCGGCTGAATGCTAGTCTGCTTTTCGACCAGTTGAGGGGTGTTTGAGGCCCGGCACATCGCCGGAGCAAGGGGTTGCCTGCCGCCGGATCGCTAGCTCCGCGCTAGGACCAAATCCCGCGTCCAGCCATACACGCGGCCGCCCTTGGCTCCCCGCCGATCAACGGCACGGTAGGGCCGAAGGGCCGCAAAGGTGCCCCGTCCGCTCTCGCGCTCGACGCCACTCTTTCAGCCAATCATCGCCTTAGCTAAGCTCTCGATCTTATGCATCGGTAACCGGGGCGCCGCCTACGGTCCGCGCTGCCGCTGGCTTAGGCTGCGCTCGGCATAGCCGTATCGCGCAGCTTCACCCAGTGCCGCCAGGACACCAGCGCGTTGAACCAGTACACCGCGTAAAGCGCCGAGGTGAGGTATAGGCCGCGGCTGGCATACAGCGGCACGGCAATGCTGTTGACCAGCAGCCAGAACGGCCAGTTCTGCACATGGCGGCGCATCATCAGCAACTGCGCCACGATGCTGAAGGCGAGCACGGTGGAGTCGAGGAAGGGCGAGTAGGCGTTGGTGAAACGGCGCAGCAGTAGGCCGTAGCAGATCGCGCCGGCCGCGCCGCACAGCAGTTGCAGCCACAGCTTGCGCACCGGCAGGTCGGTGACCGGGAGCGCCTCGCCGTGGCTGCCGTGCAGCCACTGCCACCAGCCGACGACGCTGGTGATCACGAAAAATGCCTGCAGCACGGTGTCGGCGTACAGGCGGCTGTGCAGGAACACGAAGGCGAACAGCCCGCAGCCGACGATGCCGGTCCACCAGGTGTGCACGCTGTTGCGCCCGGCCAGCAGGATGGACGCGCCGGCCAGCACGTTGGCCGCGAGCTCCAGCGGGCTCATATGCCGGACCGACCCGCGATAAAGGCGTCCAGCTCGGACTGCCGTGGCATCCCGCCCTGCGCGCCCAGCCGAGTCACCGACAGTGCGGCCGCGGCACAGGCCTTGCGCACGGCTTGCGGCAGACCCTGTCGCAGGAACACGGCGAGCGCGCCGTTGAAGGTGTCGCCGGCACCGGTGGTGTCGATGACGTCCACGGCGAAACCAGACTGATGCATGGGCTCGCTTCGAGCGGCGTCGCGGTACCACGCGCCCTCGCCACCACGGGTGAGCACTACGGGACAGGGTGCGCGCCGCATCAGTTCGCGGAAGTCCGAATGCGCGCCCTGGTCGAGCACGGTGGCAAGCTCGTGCTGGTTGGGTGTGAGGTAGCTGACCAGCTTCAGCCAATCGCCCGGCAGCCTTTGCGCGGGGGCTGGGTTGAGGATGACGGGAATCTCAAGGCTGCGGCCGAGGCGCAAGGTAGCCTCGACCGCATCGAGCGGAATCTCCAGTTGCACCAGCACGGCGTCGGCTTGGGCGATGGCTTCGCGGGCGCCTTCCACTTGCGCCGGCGTAACGCACGCGTTGGCGGCGGGCACCACGATGATCTGGTTCTCGCCTGCAGCCACCGTGATGGAAGCCGTGCCGCTGCCTTCATCGTCGAGGCGGGCGACATGGCTGAGGTCGATGCCCTCGTGTGCCAGCCCTGCATGCAGCTGGTCGCCGAAGGCATCGCGGCCCAGCGCGCCGACCATCGTTACCTCGGCGCCCAACCGCGCGGCGGCCACCGCCTGGTTGGCGCCCTTGCCGCCGTGGGCAGTGAGGAAGCGGCTGCCGAGCAGGGTTTCGCCCGGGCCGGGAAAGCGCGGCGCGAGCGTGACCAGATCCATGTTGATGCTGCCGACGACGACGATGCGGGGCATGTGGCTTTCCCGTGTGCGGATGCGCGCAGAGTAAATGCTGCGGTGCCCGGAAACGAAACGCCCGCCGGATCACGGCGGGCGTCGAGCGCAGCGCTGTCTCGCGTTGTCAGTGCATGTGGCCGATACCGGCGTCGCCGGATTCCAGCGCAGGCGCGTTGCCGGCCACGGCGAGCAGGGACTGGGCGTAGCCGTCGCCGATGCTGAGGGTGGAGACCTCGTCCCAGGCAAAGAACGAGGCCTGGCGCATCCATTCCGCGTCCGGGCTGAGTTCCTGCAGGTAGAAACCGTCATCGTCGGTGCTGGTGAGGTGGCCGATGTAGCAGACCTCTTCCTCTTCCTCGGTGTCTACGTGCACGGCAATCACCGGCGACAGGTCCGCGGCGGCCTTCACGGCATCGCGGATCGAATCCAGTGGGAAGTTGCGCGGCAGGCGCGGGGCAATGCCCTTGAGCGCCAGTGCCTTGGCCATGAAAGCATGGTGGCGCTCCGGCGATTCCAGCTCGGTGATGTCGCGGTGCCGCATGATGTAGATGCCATCGTCGGTGATGCCGTCCCCGACCACCCACAGCAGCACGAACTCGCTGCCCACCCCGCCGATGTAGCCGCAGAAGCTGCCGTGCTCTAGTTCGGCACGCCACAAGCGCACCATGGTTTGCTGTTCCTGCGCCTCGCGTAGCTGGGCCCGCAGGCCGTTGGTCTTGAACTCGAGAATCTTTGCCATGGGCGGGATTTTAGCAGAGTGGCTCTGGCGGCTTGTTCAGCGGATGTTTCCGTCTATCTTCGGCGAAAAGGCTACTAAGACTCCGCTTCTGCAGAGTACGGCACATTTCCTGCCAGGTTGCGCTCAGAGGATGTAGCGGCTCAGGTCTTCGTTCTGCACCAGTGTGCCGAGGCTTCTGTCAACCTGTTCGGCGTCGATCAGGTACTTTTCACCGGACTTGTCCGCAGCCTCATAGGAGATTGTTTCCAGTAGCCGTTCCATCACGGTATGCAGGCGACGGGCGCCGATGTTTTCGGTACGTTCGTTCACCAGGAAGGCCACCTCGGCCAGGCGATCGATGCCGCCATCGGTGAATTCCAGGCTGACGCCTTCGGTACCCAGCAGAGCCACGTACTGCTTGGTCAGTGCGTTGTGCGGTTCGCGCAGGATGCGCTTGAAGTCGCCCACCGACAGGGCGTTGAGCTCGACGCGGATCGGCAGGCGCCCCTGCAGCTCTGGTATCAGGTCCGAGGGCTTGGCCAGCGAGAACGCGCCTGAGGCGATGAACAGCATGTGGTCAGTCTTCAAAGGGCCATACTTTGTGGAGACGGTGGAGCCCTCCACCAGCGGCAGCAGGTCGCGTTGCACGCCTTCGCGGCTGACGCCCGCGCCGCCCCATTCGGAGCGTTGCGCCACCTTGTCGATCTCGTCGATGAAGACGATGCCGTTCTGCTCGGCCGCCTCCACCGCCTGCGCGCGGATTTCCTCGTCGTTGAGGAGCTTGCCGGCCTCCTCCTCGATCAGCATTGGACGTGCGAGCTTGATCGCCAGCTTGCGATGCTGGGTCTTGGCGCCGCCCAGGTTCTGGAACATCTGGCGCAGCTGCGCACCCATCTCCTCCATGCCGGGCGGCGACATGATCTCCACGCCCACGTTCATGGCGAAATCCAGCTCGATCTCGCGCTCGTCCAGCGCGCCTTCGCGCAGCTGCCTGCGCAGCTTCTGGCGGGTGTCGCTGTCGATGGAAGGCGTGGGCGATGCGTCCTGGCTCCAGTCGCTGGGCGTCTGCCGGCGCGGCAAGAGCGCGTCGAGGATGCGGTCCTCGGCGCGATCCTCGGCCTGCGTGCGCACGCGCTTCATCGCGAGTTCGCGGGTGAGCTTATACGCCACGTCGGCGAGGTCGCGGATGATGGATTCCACGTCCTTACCCACGTAGCCCACCTCGGTGAACTTGGTGGCCTCGACTTTCACGAACGGGGCATTGGCCAGCGTGGCCAGGCGACGCGCGATCTCGGTCTTACCCACGCCAGTGGGGCCGATCATCAGGATGTTCTTCGGCGTGATCTCGTTGCGCATCTCCGGCGCCAGCTGCATGCGCCGCCAGCGGCTGCGCAGCGCCACCGCCACGGCGCGCTTGGCGTCATGCTGGCCGATGATGTAGCGGTCGAGTTCGTTGACGATTTCGCGGGGGGTCAGTTCGGACATGGTGTTCGTCAGCTGTGTGGAAAAGCTGCAACGGCAGGATGCGGCTTTGAGTGAGAAGTGCGGCCACGGATCGCCCGCTTGATCTTCGCCATCAGGGACGATCGCAAAAGCTGTGCGCGCGCCTACAGCTCTTCGATCGTGGTGTTGTGGTTGGTGTAGATGCAAATGTCGCCGGCGATCTTAAGGGCGCGCTCCACCACGCCGCGCGCATCCAGCTCGGTGTTCTCCAGAAGCGCCAGCGCAGCGGATTGTGCGTAAGGGCCGCCGGAACCGATGGCGATCAGGCCGTGCTCGGGTTCCAGCACGTCGCCGTTGCCGGAGATCAGCAGCGAAGCCTCCCTGTCGGCCACCGCCAGCATTGCCTCGAGCCGGCCGAGGCGACGGTCGGTACGCCACTCCTTGGCCATCTCTACCGCCGCGCGGGTAAGGTTGTTGCCGTGCTTGTCCAGCTTCTGTTCGAACAGTTCGAACAGGGTGAAGGCATCGGCGGTGGCGCCGGCGAATCCGGCCAGGACGTCGGCGTTGCGGCCGAGGCGGCGGATCTTGCGCGCGTTCGCCTTGGCCACGATGTTTCCCAGCGTGACCTGGCCGTCGCCGCCGATCACGACCTTGCCGTTGCGGCGCACGCTGACGATAGTGGTGGCGTGGAAGGGTTCCATGAAAGCTCCAGGGTTGAACGGAGGACATGGGGCCGGCCCAGCGAGGCTTCAATGCGAAGCGAACCTGCTGGCACGTTGGACTCCTCTCCCCGGAGGAAGTATTGAGGAGAGGGGCGAAGCTTGCGACGACTCTCATCGAAGTAGCTTCAGTGAAACGCCCCCGCGAGCACCGACCCTCATCCCAACCTTCCGCGTTCCCCCAAGCCGGCGCCATCCATGGCCTCTCCCCGCGTGCTCTCCGAAGGGGAGCCGGCGCAAACGCAAGAATCGCGATTACTTTTTCTTGGCCCGCGGATGCGCCGTGTCGTACACCTTGGCGAGGTGCTGGAAATCCAGGTGCGTGTAGATCTGGGTGGTGGCGATGTCAGCGTGGCCGAGCAATTCCTGTACTGCGCGCAGGTCGCCGGAAGACTCCAGCATGTGGCTGGCGAAGGTGTGGCGCAGCAGGTGTGGGTGCACATGCTTGGCGAAGCCGCCCGCGAGCGCGAGCTTGCGCAGCCGGAGCTGCACGGTGCGCGGGTTGATGGCGCCGCCGCCGCGGCCACGAAACACGGCCGATTCCGCAGCCATGCCAGTGGTCTCGCCCAGTGCGCGCAGCGCCGCCACGGCGTAGCGGCCCACCGGCACGATGCGCGTCTTGCGTCCCTTGCCCAGCACGCGCACTTCGCCACCGTCGAGATCAAGGTCGCTCCAGCGCAGGCCGACCAGTTCGGACAGGCGCAGGCCGCTGGAATAGAACAATTCCAGCATCGCGCGGTCGCGCGGCGCCAACGCACCATCGCCGCCGGATTCCACCAGCGTGGCGGCTTCGTCCACGTCCAGCACCACGGGCAGCTTGCGATGCACCTTGGGGCCGCGCACGCCGGCCAGCGGGTCGTGGGCGAGCGCGCCTTCGCGGCTTAGCTGACGGAACAGGCTGCGGCAGGACGAGAGCAGCCGCTGCAGGCTCTTCGGCGCCAGTCCCGCGCGATGTTGCGCGGCGACGAACTGGCGCAGGCGATTCGACTCCAGCGCGTCGAATCCTGCGATGCCCTGCGCCTCCATCCATGCGGTGAGCTTGCCGAGGTCGCGGCGGTAGCCATCCACCGTGTGCGGCGAAGCTTGCCGCTCGCCGGCCAAGCGGGCGAGCCAGGCGTCGACCTGTTGCTGCGGCTTCATGACCGGCTCAAGCGAGATCCCGTGCACGTGCCAGCGCGGCGGTGACGGTGGCGGCGATCATCCGCAGGAACAGCGTGCCCATGCCGGGCTGGAAGCGGTCTGCGTCGTGGCTGCCGATGGCGAGGATGCCGGCTTCGCCCAGCGGTATCAGCACCGCCGAGCGAATGCTGGCCGCTTCGTCGCCGAACAGCTGCGCCAGCTTGTCCGCCGAGAGGCGGCCGGAGACGGGGTCGTGCCGTTGCAGCACGTCGGCCAGCTCGGGCAGTTCCGCGGCGCCGCCACCCACCTGGCGCAGCCAGTCTGAGCGCGGCAGGTCGGCGTGGCGGCCAAACAGCAGCAGGCGCACCACCTCGGTTTGGAAATCCTCGTTGAGCCTGGCGATCAGGGTGCGCGTGGTCACCTCCAGGGTGTTCGCACGCAGCAGCGCGACCGTAAGAGCATGCACCCGCTCCATCAGCTTCTGGTTGTCGGCAGCGATGGTCGTGAGCTCGGCGAGGCGCTGCTCCAGCTGGGCATTCTTCTCGCGCAGCTGCTGCAGCTGGTAAGCGGCCAGCGACGCGACGGAGCCCTGCTCGCGCGGCATGGTGAGTTGCGCGGCCAGTTCGGGGTAGTCGTTGAGGAAGGACGGATGACGCTTCAGGTAGGCCGCGACGGCGACGGCGTCGATGGTGTCGTCGGACAAGGGGGCATTCATGCGCGGTTTCCGGCTGCGGTCGTGCGGCGAGTGTGCGATGGACGCGCGGTTCGATCAATCGAGGATACGAAAAAGGCAGCACGCGGCCGGCCCGTGTCGGCGGCGGTCAGGGCACTCCGGGCCACTCGCCCTCGAATGCGAAGGCAGCCGGCCCGGTCATCCACAGCTTGTAGCCGGGGCCGCGCCAGGCGATCTGCAAAGTGCCGCCGGGCAAGTCCACGCGCACCTGTTCGTCCACCGCGCCGCGCTGGCGCAATACTGCCATTGCAGCGCAGGCGCCGGTGCCGCAGGCTTGGGTCCAACCGACGCCGCGTTCGTGCACGCGCAGTGCGATGTGATCGGGAGCAAGGCGCCGGACGAAGCCGGCGTTCGCGCCTTCGGCGAAGCGCGGATGCGCGGTGAGCGCGGGAGCCAGCCGCTCCACCTCGCCGTCGGCCAGCTCGTCCGTCATCACCACGGCATGCGGGTTGCCCATCGACACGGCGCCGATCCACAGTGTCATGCCGTTGGCTTCGATCGCGTAGCGCGGCGCCTCGGTGTCGGCGTCGAACGGGATCCGCGCCGGTTCGAATTGCGGCTCGCCCATATCCACCGTGACTTCATGCGCGGACAGCAGGCGCACCGTCACCGGGCCGGACGGGCTTTCCAGTCGCACCGGCGTGCCCGCCGCCAACGCGCCGGCACGATGCAGCCATGCCGCCACGCAACGCACGCCGTTGCCGCACTGGGCTGCCGGTGAACCGTCGGTGTTCCAGATGCCGTAGTAAAAGGCGCAGGATGGATCGCGCGCTGGCTCCACGCTGAGAAGTTGGTCGAAGCCCACGCCAGTGCGGCGATTGGCCAGCGTGCGGACGCCGGCCGCGTCCAGCGCGAACGGCGCCGCGCGGCAATCGAGCACCACGAAGTCGTTGCCCAGCCCGTGCATCTTAGAAAAGCGCAGCATCGGCTAAGCTCAGTGCGAGGCGCTACTGCCCGCCGGCGCCGCTGCCGATTGCGCGCTAGCCGGCGATGACTGGGCCGGCGCCACCCATTGCGTCGGCTTCGGCGGCGGCGGCAAGTACAACGGGCCCTTGTTGCCGCAGCCGGCAAGCAGGGCGGCTGCGAGGCAAAGCGGCGGCAGCAACAGACGGCGCATGGTCGGATACCCGTGGACACGTGACGCTGCAGTATAGCGAGCGCGTCGCTACCTCTTATGATGCGCGCGCCCTCCCCGCGGAAACCCCGATGAACCCGATCGAGCTGCTGCGCCTCCCCGCCACCCTGTTGCTGGTGCTGGCCGCGGCGCTGTTGCTGTGCTGCCTGCTGCAGCTGGCGACGCTGCGCCGCCGCCTGGATGCCGGGGCGAAGTTCGCCGCCGGCTGGCACGCGTTGCTGTGCGTGGCCTGCCTGGCACTCAGCCTGCTTTCCGGCATCGGCGGCTGGGCCCTGCGTGGCTACCGAATGCTGGGCGAGGAGACGCCGGTGGTGCAGATCGAGTCGCACATCCTCTCGCCGCAGCGCTGGCTGGTCGTGATGAATTGGCCCGATGGCGCCTCGCGCCGGGTGCAACTGGCCGGCGACGATTGGCGGGTCGAGGCCGTGGTGCTGAAATGGAAGCTACCCGCCGTGCTTGCCGGCCTGCCACCGGTATACCGCCTCGACCGCATCGACGGTCGCTATGACGACGTCACGCAGGAACAGACCGCGCTGCGCACCGTGGTCGCGCTCGGCTCCGCCGACGGTTTCGACCTGCTCGACCTGCATCGCCGCTACCCACGTGCACTGCCGATGGTGGATGCGGTCTACGGCAGCGGTGCTTTCCTGCCGCTGGTCGACGGCGGCCACTACAGCCTGAGCCTCTCGCGCACCGGTGCGCTGGTGGCGCGACCGGATGCGGCCACCGAACAGCGCATCCGTTCGCCGTTGGGCGGCTAGCTGGCTAAGCGACGGCCGGATCCGCATGATCGGTGCGGCTGTGGCGTCGGCCTGGATGGGCAACCGGCGTGGCGCATGCCACGGCGATGCCTTTCATCGGGCGGCCAGCCCACACGAGCCGATCAGCACCGCGAGCGATACGGCGAGCAACAGCGCCAGCCAGCGCACCCAGCGCCAATAGCGCTCCGGCTCGTTCGAACGCTTTATGCCACCCTGGTTTGTCGGCAGCCTGCCGCTGGCGAGCGCCAGCGCCAGCAGCGCGAGCAGTACGGCTGTCGCCGCTGCCAGCGGCCAGTTGTGCCGCAGATACAAGAAAAATGGCATGGCAGACCTCACCGTTGCTTGTCGAGCCGACGGGCCGGCAGGATGCCGAGGCCCCACGCGCCGGATTGGATCACCTCAACACTTTCTCGTAGCGCCAGCCGTCCGCGCCGTCCTCATAGTACTTCGCGAGCGCGGCCAGCCGGCGGTAGCCCAGGCGCTCGTACAGGCGGATAGCGCCGGCATTATCGGCGCGCACTTCCAGCCGCAGCGCGCGGCAACGACGCCGGAGGGCGAGCTGTTCGACCGCGTAGAGCAGCGCGGAGCCCACGCCCTGGCCACGCGCGGCACGGTGGATGGCAATGGAATACAGCCGCGCCACGCCGCTGCGCTTGCGGAAGAACATCACTGCGGTGCCGAGGAAGCGGTGCGGGCCGGTGCTGGCCACCAGCACCTTGGCGCTTTCGCTGTCGAGATGGCGACGGAATTGCGTGCGGCTCAGCCGGTCGCTGGTGAAACTCTGTTCCTCCAGCGCGACCAGGTCGTCGAGATCAGAAAGCTCGGCGGAGCGGACGCGCACATTGGCTGGCGGCATGGCGATGGATCCCTTTTATCGGGCGCGCGCGGCGCAAACCGGGCGGACTGTAGTGCGGGGCGTCGGGCGCGGCAATCGCGCTGGTGTCGGCCCTTAGCGGGGATTCAGTGCCGCGCTCCGGGACGCGGCCACGCTGTGCGACACTGCACGCCTCCGGCCGCCCTGCATGCGGGGCGGATCCACAATCGAGCGTCTGAGTGGTGACATGGCCCGTCTGGTCATCGTGGTCGAGAAAGCCTCCGACTGGGGCGTCTATTACCCGTCTGCGGACGTGGTCACCGCCGCGGATTACCTGCGCGAGGCCGTCGGCGTCGACGACGAGCGCACCCACGTCATCAACCTGTGCCGTAGCTACAAATACCTCGGCACCGGCTACTACGTATCGCTACTGGCCGAGGCGCGGGGTCACAAGGTGATGCCATCGGTGCGGACGGTGAACGACCTGCGCCGTCGCTCGCTGTACGGCCTGGAGATCGAGGACCTCAGCGCCAAGCTGACCCGCTTCCTGCCGGCCGGCGGGCGTGACACCACCGACTTCGGCATCCTGGTGTACTTCGGGCAGACCTCGTTGCCGGCGCTGCAGGACCTGGCGCGACAGGTGTTCGAAATGTTCCCCTGCCCGCTGCTGCGCATCGAGTTCGAGCGCGACCGCGTGTGGCAAATCAGCGCGATCAAGCCGGTAGGCCTGTATACGCTGGACGACGCGCAGGAAGACGCCTTCGCCGAGGAGCTCGACCGCTTCAGCAAGAAGCTCTGGCGCAAGCCCAAGGCGCGTCGGCAGTTCCGCTACGACGTCGCCATGCTGGTCGATCCGAACGAGGCGATGCCGCCGTCGAACAAGCGGGCACAAAACAAATTCATTGCCGCCGGCAAGGAGCTGGGCATCGAGGTCGATCCCATCGGCAAGAATGACTACCAGCGTCTCGCCGAATACGACGGCCTGTTCATCCGCGAAACTACCGCCAGCGACAACCACACCTACCGCTTCGCCCATCGCGCGGAGAAGGAAGGCATGGTGGTGATCGACGATCCGACGTCGATCCTGCGCTGCACAAACAAGATCTTCCTCAACGACCTGATGGTGTCGCGCAAGCTGGCGGTGCCGCGAACTGAGATCCTCTATCGCGACGATGCGAAGGGCCTGAAGGACGTCGCCGCGAAACTCGGCTACCCGCTGGTCCTGAAGATTCCCGACGGCTCGTTCTCGCGCGGCGTGGTGAAGGTGGAGGACGAGGCCGCGCTCGCCAAGGCCACCGCGGAACTGTTCCAGCACAGCGCGCTGCTGCTGGCGCAGGAGTTCGTCTACACCGAGTTCGACTGGCGCATCGGTGTGTTGAACGGCGACCCGTTGTACGCCTGCAAGTACTTCATGTCGCGCGGCCACTGGCAGATCTACAACCACGGCGCAAAGGGCGCATCGAAGACCGGCGAGTCGGAAACCCTACCCATCGAGACGGCCCCGGCTGACGTGGTGAAGCTCGCGCTCAAGGCCACGCAGGCCGTGGGCAATGGCCTCTATGGTGTAGACATCAAGCGGGTGGGCGACAAGCCGGTGGTGATCGAGGTGAACGACAACCCGTCGATCGACGCCGGCGTCGAGGATGAACACCTAGGCGACGAGCTGTACCTCCGCGTCATGCGCGAATTCCTGCGCCGGATGGAACGCAAGCGTCAGGGCGTCAGCCATTGAGGCGAACATCGCCGCTTCCCTGCGGCGACGAGCCCTTCCACTGCGAGATGGAAAGTCGTAATCAGTAGCGCCGCCGTGTGCGACGCGGCATGAGCAGTGCACGCGGCAAGCCCGGTTCGAGGATCAGCAGCAGCGCCAGTGGCGCCGCCAGCAGCCATACCAGCGGCGCCCAGCCCAGCAGCGTGGTTTGCGCCGGTACCAGGGTGGTTGCCAGCAACGTTGCGCCGATCACGAGCCACAGCAGAGCGATGGCCAGCAGGCGTTCGTGGCGGCGGTGGTCGATGGTGGTGATGCGCATGGCGGCTTCCTCGCGGGCGATGGACGAAGCATGCGGAGGCCGCATCTCACCGGTTGCGACGCCACGGAAAAGGGACCCGCGCTCTTACAATGGCCGTTCCTTTCCAGGAGCAACGCATGAGCCAGCCCTCCCCGTTCGCCGTGTTCGGCCATCCGGTCGCCCATTCGCTGTCGCCGCGCATCCACCAGGATTTCGCCGAGCAGTTCGGTATCGTGCTGGAGTACCGCGCCATCGATGCGGCGCCAACGGCCTTTGCCGAGGCGGTACACGCTTTCTTCGCAGCGGGCGGCATTGGCGCCAACGTCACGCTGCCGCACAAGGGGGCGGCGTTCGCACTGGCGGACGAGCGGAGCGAAGCGGCCCGGCGCGCCGGCACGGCGAACGTGCTCACCCGCCTGCCCGATGGCCGGCTTGCTGCGCACAACAGCGACGGTGCCGGCCTGGTGCGCGACCTTACCGAGCGACATGGCGTGGACCTGCGCGGCCGCGACGCGCTGCTGCTGGGCGCCGGTGGCGCGGCACGTGCCGCGGCGTGGTCGTTGCTGGACGCGGGCGTGCAGACGCTCACTATCGTCAATCGCACGCCGGAGGCCGCCGATGCGCTGGCCGACGCCATCGGCGAGCCGGCACGCGTGCACACCCGCTATTGGGACGACTTGGCCGACCTCGGCTCCTACGACCTGATCCTCAATGCCACTTCGGCCGGCGTGCTGGGCGGAACACTGAAGTTGCCCATGTCGCTGGTCGGGGCACGCGCGCTCTGCTACGACCTCGCCTACGGCGCCGCGGCGATCGACTTCGTCGCGTGGGCGGAAGCGGCCGGCGCGCACCGCGCCTGGGATGGCCTTGGGATGCTGGTGGAACAGGCGGCCGAGGCGTTCGAGCTTTGGCATGGCCGGCGTCCGGACACCGAGCCGGTTTACCAGGCGCTGCTCGCGGCGGGCTGAGCGCGCGCGCATTTGACTCCGTCTAAAAATGCCGATGCCAGCATACGCCCTACTGGGGGATGACCGGGCCCGCTCCAGTGTCTCGAGGCGACCCTGCTGGTGGACCGGGACGGCGCAGCAGGCAGGTCACCGACCGCGTGACGCGCCACACCCTGGGCGGCCCGCCGCCCTTGTCGCGGTCGTCCTTGCGGAACGGTCGCGGCCGGTGTCCGGTCGGGCAAGGGGGCGCCATCCCGTCGTGCTTTGCCCGTGTCGGCTGGCCGGGCCCGGTGGTTTTCTGGTCCCTGGTGCGCGCTGCCGGGCCGCGCGCGCGTCATGAAAGCCGCCGTGATGGCGGCGCCAGCCGAATGTGCCGGAGCGAGGGTATTCAGCGCGCGAGGTAGTCGTCCTTGACCCGCACGTAGTGCGCGGCGGAATACACCAGGTGGTCCACCTGCGCGTCGCTGAGCATGCGCACCCGCTTCGCCGGATTGCCCAGCCACAGCTCGCGCTCGCCCACCACCTTGCCCGGTGGAATCAACGCGCCCGCGCCGACGAAGCCGTGCTTCTTCACCACCGCGCCGTCGAGCACGCTGGCGTGCATGCCGATCAGGCAGCCGTCCTCGATGGTGCAGGCGTGCACAACCGCGGCATGGCCGATGGTGACGTCGGCACCGATCAGGCAGGGGTAGCCGGGGCCATAGGGGCCGGCATGCGCCACATGGACGATGGCGCCGTCCTGGATGTTGGTGCGTGCGCCCACGCGGATGCGGTTCACGTCGCCGCGCAGCACCGCACCGGGCCAGACCGACACATCGTCGCCCAGCACCACGTCGCCGATCACGGTGGCGGCAGGATCGAGATAGACGCGTTCGCCGAGGGCGGGAGCGATGCCGCGGTAGGTGCGCAAGGGTTCCATGCGGACATTCTAGCGGCAGCGCTCAGCCGCGCTCGGCTTCCAGCGCGCGCAGGGTGGCGCGGTATCCGGCATCCACCGCGCGGCGCCAGGCCTTCCAGTCCAGCAGTCCCACGTGTTCCAGCGACGGCGTGATCAGCCGGTGCGCCAGTGAGCGACAGAGCTCGCTGGTCTCCCCGCTGTTGACCATGGTGGCGCGCGCCAGGGTGGAAACCAGGCCCGGCCAGCGTGGACCGTGACGTTGCTCCAGCAGCAGGCGCCACCATGGCGGGGTGGCCACTTCCTCGGTGTCGCCGGCGTGCCGGGCGAATTCGCCGTGGATGCTCACGGCGGTGATATGCGCAATCCCGTCGGCTACCATCACGTCGGTGGGCAGGTTGTCCACCAGCGCGCCGTCCACGTGCACCTCGCCATGGTGCAGCACCGGTGGCAACACGCCGGGGATGGCGCTGGAGGCGCGCAGCCACAGCCACAGCGGGCCATGCCGATGCACCGCCCGAGGTGCGCCGGAAAGGTTGGTGGAGACGCAGAAGAACGGCTTCGGTAGGTCTTCGATGCCGATGTCGCCGAAGGAATCGCGCAGCATGCGGCTGGTGCGTGCGCCGCGGGTCAGCGCCACCAGCGGCAAAGTCCAGTCCGACAACGGTCGGCGGCGCACAAAAGCGTCGAAATAGCGGCGCAGCATGGTGCTGGTGTCCCAGTCGCTGGCCACGCCGGCCGCGATGATCGCACCGATGCTGGTGCCGCCGATGGCGTCGAATGGCTCCCCGGCATCGCGCAGCGCCCGGATCGCACCGAGGTGGGCCAACCCGCGTGCGCCGCCGCCGGCGAGCACCAGGCCGCGGCCATAACCGGCGATCAGCCGCGCCACGCGTGGAATGTCGCGCGCATCGCGGACATGGTGATGCGCCAGCGCGCCGCCGAACTGCGCCAGCCATTGTTGCGCCAGGCCAGGCCGGATCGGGCGTTCCTCGTGCAGCAGCAGCAGGTGGCGCGGACGATGCCAAGCCCGTGCGGGGTGGATCGGCTCGGCCTCTGGCCAGGCGCGGGCCGCCCTGCTTGCCAAGACTGGCAGCAACAGCACGTCGGCCTGGCGCAGGCAGCGCCGCCGCCATACCGGGTCGCCGGTGTCGTCCAGGTAGATCACGAACTTCGCCCAGGCTTCGCGCTCGGCGAACCAGTCGCTGCCGCGATCCTTGCCCAGCTCGGCATCCACGACCGTACAGCTGCCGAGTTCCTGCAACGCGGTGGCCAGTTGCTGTGCCAACGCACGAGCCGGGACGCCGGCGTCCACCGGCAGCAGGGCGAAGGTCCGCGGGCGGTTGGGCGAGGGTATGCGGCGGGTGTTCTGCAGCAGGCGCAGGGTGGCGGTGCGCGCCACCGCCAGCATCGTGGCCGGGTGGTGCTCGACCAGCGACTCGAAATCGGCGGCATTCAGCCGCAGCAGCTCGCAATCGCGCAGTGCACGCACCGAGAGATGGTGGTTGCCGCCCGACAGCAGGCTGACTTCGCCCACGCAGTCGCCGGTGGAAAGCTGGTGCATCAGGTTCGTGGGGCCGTCGAACACCCCTAGGCTGCCGCTGCGCAGCAGATACAGCGCATCGGACGGCTCGTCGGCCTTGAACAGGTATTGCCCGCCGGGTAGGCATAGCCACTGCATCCGCCGTTCCAGCATGGCGATCTTCGCCTCGTCGAGATGCGCGAAGATCGTGCTACGGCGGATCAGGTCGGCCAGGTCGGGTGGCTGCATGGCGCCGATGCTACGCCAACGCTGTGAGGATGGGATCGAGCCGGCCGCCCTTGATTTCGATGCGGGTGCTCGCCACGCTTCCAGCGACAAGGAGCCGCCCATGAACCACGACAATCCGCTGCTGGCCGACGACACGCTGCCAGCCTTTTCCCGCATCCGACCCGAGCACATCGCGCCGGCCATCGATGCCATCCTCGCCGATGACGATGCGGCGATCGCCGCGCTCACCGCCCCGGGTGCGCCGCGCGATTTCGCGCACGTGATGCTGGCGCAGGAACGCCATGGCCAGCGCCTCGCCCGTGCCTGGGCGCCGGTGGCGCACCTGCATGCGGTCGCCGACAGCCCCGCCCTGCGCGAAGCCTATGGCCCGGCCGAGGAAAAGCTTACCGAGCACGCCATCGCGCAGGGCCAGAACCGCGATCTCTATGCCGCCGTGCAGGCGGTCGCCGACGCGTCGGACTTCGCCGTGCTGTCGCGGCCCGGGCGCGCGCTGGTCGAGCATGCACTGCGCGACTTCAAGCTTTCCGGTGTGTCACTGGAGGAACCCGCGCGTAACCGCTTCCGCGAGATCGGCGTGGAGTTGTCCAGGCTTTCCACCGAGTTCTCCAACGCGGTGCTGGACGCCACCGACGCCTGGAACGAGCACGTCACCGACGAGCGCGACCTCGCCGGGATCCCGGAATCCGGCCTAGCCGTGCTGCGCCAGTACGCCAAGGACCAGGACCTGGACGGCTACCTGGTCACGCTCAAGCAGCCCAGCGTACAGGCGGTGCTCACCTATGCCGAAAACCGTGGCCTGCGCGAGCGCGTGTACTGGGCCTACCAGACGCGCGCCTCCGACCAGGGTCCACATGCCGGCAGGTACGACAACTCCGCGCGCATCGAGCAGATCATGGCGCTGCGCCATGAGGCGGCGCAGTTGCTCGGCTTCGCCAATGCGGCGGAGGAATCGCTGGCCACCAAGATGGCCGGTTCGCCCGCCGAGGTGATGGAGTTCCTGCACGACCTCGCCACGCGTGCGAAACCGGTGGCGCAGCGCGAGCTGGCCACGCTGCGCCAGTTCGCGCACGACGAGCTCAAGCTCGACAACCTCGAATCCTGGGACGTGGGCTATGCCTCCGAAAAGCTGCGCCAGAAGAACTATGCGCTGGACGAGGAGAAGCTCAAGCCGTACTTCCCGCTGCCCGCGGTGATCGACGGGCTATGGGCGATCGTGCGCAAGCTCTACGGCATCACGCTCGCTGCCCGCGACGGCATCGATGTATGGCACCCCGACGTGCGCTACTACGACGTGATGGATGCTGACGGTCGCGTGTTCGCCGGTGCCTACGTCGACCTCTACGCGCGCAATGGAAAGCGTGGCGGTGCATGGATGGACGTGTGCCGCGCGCGCTTCGACGACGGCGAGGCGAAGCAGTTGCCGGTGGCTTTCCTCACCTGCAACTTCGCGCCGCCCACCGAGGGCCGGCCCGCGCTGCTGACGCACGACGACGTGCTCACGCTGTTCCACGAGTTTGGCCATGGCCTGCATCACCTGCTCACCGAGATCGCGTTGCCCTCGATCGGCGGCATCGACGGCGTGGAGTGGGACGCGGTGGAGCTGCCCAGCCAGTTCATGGAGAACTTCGGTTGGAACCGCGAGGCGCTGGACCTGTTCGCGCGCCACTGGCAGACCGGCGCGAAGCTGCCGGAGGAGCTGTTCCAGCGCATGCTCGCCGCGCGGCATTTCCACGCCGGCCTGTTCCTGGTGCGCCAGCTCGAATTCGCACTATTCGACTTCAGCCTGCACCTCGGCTACGACCCCGCCGATGGCGCGCGCGCGCTGGCCGTGCTTGAGCAGGCGCGCAAGCAGGTGGCGGTGATGCATCCGCCGGCCTGGCAGCGCTTTCCGCATGCGTTCTCGCACGTCTTCGCGGGCGGCTACGCGGCGGGCTACTACAGCTACCTGTGGGCCGAACTGCTCAGCGCCGACGCGTTCGGCGCGTTCGAGGACGCGACGAAGCGGGGCGGCAGCGTGATCGATCCCGACACCGGCGCACGCTTCCGCCGCGAGGTGCTCGCGGTGGGCGCCAGCCGCCCTGCGCTGGAAAGCTTCGTCGCCTTCCGCGGCCGCAAGCCCGAGCCTGAGGCGCTTTTGCGCAGCCACGGGTTGCTGGACTGAAGCCCGTAGTGCGGCCATGGAGACGGCCGTCCGCTTGATTGCCCTGGTCGGGGATGATCGCCAGGCCGTGCTGACACAGTGCGGCTACGGATGGCCGCTCGTTTGATTCTCGCAATCAAGGACGATCGCAAAAGCAAACTAAAGAAAAAGCCCGCCTCGCGGCGGGCTTCCCCAGGCGGCGGAGTGCCGAAGGCTCAGGCCTTCTGCACTTCCTCGGCCTGCAGGCCCTTAGGGCCCTTGGTGACGACGAAAGTGACGCGCTCGCCTTCCTGCAGCGACTTGAAGCCGTTGCCCTGGATCGCGCGGAAATGCACGAACAGGTCTTCACCGCTTTCCGGCGTGATGAAGCCGAAGCCCTTGGCGTCGTTGAACCACTTGACCGTACCGCTCTGACGTTCCGACATGACACATACCTTTGAAACATGAATGAATCGCGGCCGGGGCGAACGCGCTGGCCGCAACATGGAGCAGGAAATCCGAGTCCTCCCCGGCTCTTGCCACAGCGAGCATACATGGAAAACGACCGCGGCGACGGCCCGGGCCTTCACCGGTCCAGCCGGAAAGCATCCCGTACAATGCTCGGATGAAGATCGCTTCGTGGAACGTGAACTCGCTGAAGGTGCGCCTGCCGCAGCTTCTGCAGTGGCTGGCGGATGCAAAGCCGGACATCGTGGCGCTGCAGGAAACCAAGCTGGAGGACGCCAAGTTTCCCGCCGCCGAGCTCGCCGCGGCAGGTTACCGCACGGTGTTTTCCGGGCAGAAGACCTACAACGGGGTGGCGATCCTGGCCCGCGAGACGCTGGGCGATTTCGCCGACACGGTCACCGACATCCGCGGGCTGGACGACCCGCAGCGGCGCATCCTGGCCGCCAGCGTGGGCGGCCTGCGCATCGTCGACCTCTACGTGGTCAACGGCAAGGCGGTTGGCGACGAGAAATACGCCTACAAGCTGCACTGGCTGGAGCGCGTGCGCGAGTTCCTCGCCGGCGAGATCGAGCGTCACCCGAGGCTGGTGGTGCTGGGCGATTTCAACATCGCGCCCGACGACCGCGACGTGCACGATCCGGTCGCCTGGGGCGAGGACATCCTCTGCTCGCCATCCGAACGCGCCGCGCTCAAGGCGATCACCGAGCTCGGCCTGCACGACAGCTTCCGGCTGTTCCAGCCGGAAGGCGGGCACTTCAGCTGGTGGGACTACCGACAGGCCGCGTTCCGGCGCAACATGGGCTTGCGCATCGACCTGATCCTGCTCGGCGAGGCCCTGAAACCTGCTGCGATCGGTGCGTCCATCGATCGCGAACCGCGCCGTTGGGAACGCCCCTCCGACCACACGCCGGTGATGCTGGAACTGGATACCTAATGAGCACAAGCAAGACCGACTGGCCGAGTTCGCTCACCGACGAGGAACTCGACGAACTGGATCGCTACCTGCGCGTCCATGCGCTGGAAGGCGACGAACGCCTGCTGCTGGATGGCGTGCATGGGCTGCTCAGCGCACTGGCGGTGGGGCCGCTGCAGGTACTGCCCGACGAATGGTTACCCGAGGTGCTGCACGAACCGTTCGCCGACGAGGCCGAGGGCAACCGTGTGCTGGAGCTCCTGGCCAAGCTGAACGACTCGATTAGCGCCGAGCTCGACGTAGACGCCTACGAGCCCATCCTCGGCGAGATTGACACCGCATCCGGCCCCGCGCTCTCCGCCGCCGGCTGGTGCGAGGGCTTCAGCCGAGGCATCGACCTGCGCGCTGCGCTGTGGGAAGGCCGCCTCGCCGACGATCCGCAGCTGATCGAGCTGCTCGGTCCGGTGATGGCATTGGCGGTGGACGACGGCGTGCTCAGCGCCGAGGCCGAGTTCGAGAAGCTCAGCGACGACGAATACGACGACTGCCTCGCGCAGATCCCCGCAGTACTCGATGCCGTCGGCCAGTACTGGCAGACCAAGCCGGTCACCGAGGGCGAACTGGAAGCCATGGTGCAGCGGCACAGCGATCCGGAAGTCCACGAGGGCTCGGCACCGCGCCATCGCAGCGGGCATTGGGTGCACTGACCCGGGTTTCGTCGTCTAAAGCGAAACAATCCGTTCTTGCGGAGGCGCTTGGATATCGCGTGCAGCGCGTGCATCTTGGTGGCATTCCATCCATTGGAGCATCGTCATGGGCGAGCGCCGCATCCGCCGCCGCGTCCGCGGTATCGACACTGCTGACGGCGCGGGCGTCAAGCTCAAGCGCATCATCGGCCAGCCCGGGCTGGACATGCTCGATCCGTTCCTGCTGCTCGACGAGTTCCGCTCCGACAGCGCCGACGATTACATCGCCGGTTTCCCCGAGCATCCGCACCGCGGTTTCGAGACG
Organism: Rhodanobacter sp.; assembly: GCA_027450005.1. Taxonomy (GTDB): domain Bacteria; phylum Pseudomonadota; class Gammaproteobacteria; order Xanthomonadales; family Rhodanobacteraceae; genus Rhodanobacter_A. The sequence continues at coordinate 31,015 of DAIDKO010000039.1, forward strand.
GTCACCTACATGCTTGCCGGCCACATGCAGCACGTCGACAACCACGGTAACCGCGGCGACCTTGTCGCCGGCAGCGTGCAGTGGATGACCGCCGGACGCGGCATTCTGCATTCGGAAATGCCGCAGCAGGAAAACGGCCTGATGTGGGGTTTCCAGCTGTGGGTGAATCTGCCTGCCAGCGACAAGATGACCGCGCCGCGCTACCAGGACATCGACCCGGAACGCATCCCCGTGGTGCATTCCGCCGCCGGCGTGGCGGTGAAGGTGATCGCGGGCGAGCTGGCCGGTGTCAGCGGGCCGGTGGCCGGCATCGTCACGGCGCCGGTGTACCTGGACATCGCGGTCCAGCCCGGTGCGCAGGTGGAGATCCCGCTGCCCGAAGGCCACCACGCCTTCGCCTACGTATTCGACGGCGCCGAGGCCATGGTGGCCGGCGACACGCTCGCCCGCAGCGAGCTGGCGGTACTGTCGCCGGGCGAGAGCGTGCGCATTGGCGGCGGCGCGGCACCGGCGCGCGTGCTGTTGGTGGCCGGTCGGCCGCTCCATGAGCAGGTCACCCGCTACGGACCGTTCGTGATGAACACGCCCGAGCAGATCCATGAGGCCATCGCCGACTTCCGTGCCGGCCGGTTCTGACCGACACGCTGGTACCGCGTTGCCGGGCTCGGGGCTTGACGTGATGTCGCAGACCCTAGCCGTGTCCGGAAATGTGATGTCCATCACACAACGGGGTTTGTCGCGGCCTCAAGCCGGCGTGTCCTGCGTCGATTTCCTGAACGAAGTCGCAAAAGCCGGGGGACTGGTGACTTGTCAAGCCCTCAGCTTTGTCGTTAAATGTCGGTTAACCCCAGTCTCGTCATGCAACTGCACCCCAAAGCTGCAGTTCATTCCAAGAGAAGCATGTAACTCATTGTTGTTGAAGGCTATGAATACGCTGTTGATCTTGCTGCCCCTGCTTTCCGTCCTGCTGCTCGCGAGCGCGGTGCGCCGCGTGCCGACCGGGCAGGTCTACAGCCTCTATCGTGGCGGCAAGCTGGTGCGGGTGTTGTCCGAAGGTACGCATTTCATCCTGCCCTGGCGCGAACGCGTGGCGCACAAGATCGACCTTACAGGGCAAACCCTGCAGTTGGCTGAGCCGCTGGATGAATCCCGCGAACTGCGCGGCACGGTGTATTGGCAGGTGCTCGAACCCGAGCGTGCGGACGCGGTGATCGACCAAGTGAACGAGCTGATCCGCCGTGGTGCCCAGCAGGCCCTGCGTGGCGGAGTCCACGCCGACCGCGACGAGCTTGGCGTGTGCGTTAAGCGGACCCTCAACGGCACCTTGCGCGAGCGCGGCATGATGGTGACGCGGGTTGAACTGGAGCTTGCCGCCGCCTGAGCCGGCTTGCTCAAGGTTTCGCCCTGCCGAACCCGCCGATTGGCGGGTTTTCGTTTGTGCGCACCGCCCCACCGTCCTGCCCCGGTACGCCACCGCGCCTGCCGCAGGCGATTTTTTACGGATGACGCCGGATACTGCCCGTCCGTCCACCGTTCAACAGGATTCCGCATGACCTCCCGCGCCGCCCTGCAAGCACGCCTGGAACAGGGTATCGCTGCGCTCGGCCTAGTCCTGCCTGCCGATGCAGTGGAGCGCCTGCTGGAATATCAGGCCCTGCTGGGGCGCTGGAATGCGGCCTATAACCTCACCGCAGTCCGCGATCCGGCCGAGATGGTTACCCGCCACCTGCTCGATTCGCTGGCGATCCTGCCTTACGTCCAAGGCGAAACCCTGGCCGACCTCGGCACCGGCCCCGGCTTGCCCGGCATCGTGCTGGCGATTGCCGCACCCGCGCGGCAGATCCTGCTGGTGGACTCCAACGGCAAGAAGGTGCGCTTCCTGCGCGAGGCGATCCGCGCTCTGCAGCTCGGCGGAGTGCGCGCCGTGCAGTCGCGGGTGGAGGAGGTGGAGGGCACGTTCGACTGCATCACCGCACGTGCCTTCGCCAGCCTCGCCAACATGCTCGGCTGGGGCGGTCACCTTTTGGCACCGGGCGGCACCTGGCTGGCCATGAAGGGCAAGGCGCCGGACGAGGAGTTGCCCGGCGTACCGCCGGGCTTTGCGGTGCGTGCGATCCATCCGTTGGCGGTGCCCGGGCTGGATGCCGAGCGCAGCGTGGTGGTGCTCGGCCACGCCCGCCACTGAACCGGGCCTGCTAATCTACGTTCCCTTTCGGCACACGAAAACGACGACATGGCACGCATCATCGCTGTCGCCAACCAGAAGGGCGGCGTCGGCAAGACCACCACGGCAGTGAACCTCGCAGCGGCACTGGCCGCGGCGAAGCGCCGCGTGCTGCTCGTCGATCTCGATCCGCAGGGCAACGCCACCATGGCCTCCGGCGTCGACAAGCATGCGGCGCGGCCCAACGGCTGTGCGGTGCTGCTGGAAGAAGCCACCGTCGCCGAGGCTGCCGTCCCCACCGAGGCACACTACGACCTGCTGCCCGGCAACGGCGACCTCACCGCTGCCGAGCTGAAGCTGATGGACACGCTGGCGCGCGAGCATCGCCTGAAGGAGCAACTGGCTCCGGCAGTCGGCCGCTATGACACCATCCTGGTCGATTGCCCGCCCACGCTGAACCTGCTCACGCTCAACGCGCTCACCGCGGCGGACGGCGTGCTGATTCCGGTGCAGTGCGAATACTTCGCGCTGGAAGGCCTTTCCAGTCTGCTGGAAACGGTGAAGGCCGTGCGCCAGCGCCTGAATCCCCGGCTGGAGATCGAGGGCCTGCTGCGCACCATGTACGACGTGCGCAACAACCTCGGCAACGAGGTCTCGGCGCAGTTGACCGCGCATTTCGGCGACAAGGTGCTGCGCTCGATCATCCCGCGCAACATCCGCTTAGCCGAAGCGCCCAGCCACGGCCAGCCGATCCACCTCTACGACCGCAGCTCACGCGGCGCGATCGCCTACATCGGCCTCGCCGGCGAGATCATCCGCCGCGAACGCGGGCTCCCGCCGACGCACCACGAGGCGGACGAACCCGTCATGCAGGACGCGGCGCTGGACGCCCAACAGCAGGATTGAACATGGCAAAGAAACGAGGACTGGGCCGCGGGCTGGACGCGCTGCTGGGCGGCGAAGGGGCCGCCGCGCCCGTGCTGGAGCAGGAAGGCGAGCTGCGCATCCTGCCGATCCAGCAGATCCAGCCCGGCAAATACCAGCCGCGCCGCCACTGGAACGACGAGGCATTGGACGAACTGGCGGCCTCGATCAAGGCGCAGGGCCTGATCCAGCCGGTGGTGGTGCGCGCCATCGGCAAGTACCAGTACGAATTGATCGCCGGCGAGCGCCGTTGGCGCGCCTCCCAGCGCGCCCAGCTCGCCGAGATCCCCGCCTTGGTGAAGGAGGTGCCGGAGGTCGCGGTGCCCGCCATGGCGCTGATCGAGAACATCCAGCGCCAGGACCTCACGCCGCTGGAAGAAGCCGACGCGCTCAAGCGCCTGATCGAGGACTTCGAGCTCACCCACCAGCAGGCCGCCGAGGCGGTGGGCCGCTCGCGCGCCGCGGTGTCTAATCTGCTGCGCCTCACCGAGATGCCCGAGCCGATCAAGAAGCTGCTTGACGAGGGCAAGCTGGAGATGGGCCATGCGCGTTGTCTGCTCACCCTCGAGGAATCCATCGCCGTGCAGCTCGCCCGCCAGGCGGTGACGCTGGGCTGGTCGGTGCGCGAGCTGGAGGGCGCCGCGCGCCGCGCCCAGGCCGCGCCCAAGGGCAAGGCGAAGCGTGCGCCGGCGCAGGATCCCAACATCGCCGCGCTGGAACGGGAGCTGGGCGAGCGCTTCGCTACCCGCGTCGAGCTCGCCACCGCCGGCGGCGGCCGCGGCAAGCTTGTGATCCACTACCACAGCAACGACGAGCTGGAAGGTATCCTCGGCAAGCTGCGTTGAGCCAGGAACTGAAAGATGAAGCGCCTCGGGCCGGTCTCCTTGTTCGTGAATCCACGACAGCGGCAATTCGAAGCCTTGACCCGCGCCCATGCCGGCGATCTATACCGTTTCGCCTACTGGCTGTGCGGACAGGACGCGCTGTCGCAGGACCTGGTGCAGGAAACCCTGCTGCGCGCCTGGAAAAGCCTCGATGCGCTGCGCGAGGCCGAATCGGCCAAGCCCTGGCTGCTCGCCATCCTGCGCCGCGAACATGCGCGCATCCACGAACGCAAGCCGTTGGATACGGTGGAACTAGACGAAGGCATCGCTGAAGAATCTGCCTGGGCCAGCCCCGAGCGCCACGGTGATGCCGCCGAACTGCGTGAAGCTATGTCGAAACTGCCGCACAAATACCGTGAACCGTTGCTGCTGCAGGTGCTGGGCGGGATGAGCTGCGAGGAGATCGCCGTCGAGCTTGGCCAGCAGCCCGGCGCGGTGATGACCCAGCTGTTCCGAGCCCGGCAGAAGCTCAAGTCCATCCTGCAGGGCGACCGCCCGGAGGTGCAGCATGGACTGTCTTGAATTCCGCCGCCGCCTCGGCGCCGAGCCGCAATCGCGCGATCCCGCGCTGCTTGTCCATCGCCGCGACTGTCCCGCGTGTGCTGCGGCGTGGGAGCGTGCACAGGCCTTCGAGCATGAACTGCAGGCGGCGCTCGACGTGCCGGTGCCCAAGGGTCTGGTCGAACGCGTGCTGCTCGCCCAGGCCACCGGCGAGCGCCAGCTGCAGTACCGGCGGCGCCATCGCTTCGGCTACGCGCTGGCTGCATCGCTGCTGCTCGCCTTGGGCATGGGCGGCTACGCCTTGCATCAGCGCGACGCGGGCTCGCTGCCCGCGCTGGCGGTGGCGCACATGCCTTTTGAGATCGGCTCGCTCGACCTGGTCCGGCCGATTTCCGCGCGGGCCATCGCCGCCGGCTTCGCCGATCGCGGCATACGATTGCGCGGTCCGCTGCCTGCCGGCGTCACCTATGTGCACGACTGCCCGGTCGGACCCTACAAGACCGTGCATCTGGTCAGTCGTATCGACGACATGCCGGTGGCGGTGCTCTACGTGCCGGGCAAACGGGTGCCGCAGGCGCGTGATTTCCAGCGCGGCGGCTGGCACGGCCGCATCGTGCCGCTGCAGCGGGGCACCCTGGTGATGCTTACTGACCGCCAGGGCGCGCGACCGTTCGACAGGGTCGCGCAGGGCTGGCGGCTGGCCATCGATGGCAGCGGAGCGGCAAGGGTGACCGACCGGCCGGTGCAGGCGAGCGGCCTGCTGGCGCCCTGAGCCCCGGCCGGACTCAGCGCCGGGCCAGCACGCGTCGAAGCAGGGTATCCAGCGATAACTTCCCTGCGCCCAGCGCCACCAGCGCGAGTAGCATCAGGCCCCATGCCTTGTGGTCGTTGAAGTCGGCGCCGAGCAGCCCGTGCCACAGGCCGTTCGGCCACAGCGCGGGGTAGGAGATCACGGCGATGATGTTGTAGACGAACAGTACCGCCGCAACCACTCGCGTGCCCAGTCCGAGTGCGAGGAACCAGGGCAGCACCAGTTCGGTCCACATGCCCACTGCGGCGGCTACCGCCGGAGCAAGCAAGGGCACGTGGTACTCGTTTTCGAACAGGTAGGCGGTGCCGCTGGGGTCGCTCCACTTCACTACGCCGGCGCGCCAGAAAGCCAGCGCCACGAAGACGCGGAACAACATCAGGACGAGCGGGGTGAGTACGGCCAGCCGTGCGGTGAGGCGCGACCAGCGATCGATGAAGGCGTGCATGGGGTTTCCTCGGTGATCGGTGTATGGGTCAGGCGGCGAAAAGGGCGTGTTCCAGCAGCGGTTGAAGCAGGGCCTCGGCGGGCGTCGTCGCGTCGACGGACTGTGCTTCGGCCAGCGCGTCGGCCAGTGCTGCCTGCCGACACAGGGCCTGGACGAAGGCGGCTTGCGCGGGCGCGATTGGGCGCATTGCCACCTGGGCGTGCTCGCGCCACAACAGCACGGCCTGTGGCGTGGCGGGATCGGGCGCGGCGATGTCCGGCAGCAGCGCATGGCACCAAAGGTCCAGTACGGCCCAACCCGAGCGCAGCACACGCACACAGGGGCGCAGGCGCAGCGCACCCCGCGCGTCGGCCAGCGCGGCGAGCAGGGCAGCGCCGTCGGCGGGCGCCGCGTCGGCGGCCAGCACCGCCTGCTGGCGCAGCCACTCCAGCCGTGCCACATCGCCCAGCCACGGCCAGGCGGCGGTCTCAGCCTGCACGGCGAGGAAGCCGGCGAAGTCGGCGCCGTAGTCCTGCAGGTTGCCGCTGTAGCTGCCGCGGCGGGCGGCATGGCGGGTGGCCAGGCCGTCGAAGCATTCCTCACCGAGCAGTCGGCGCAATGCGGGAAAAGCGGTGACCAGCGCATCGACGTGGATGGCGTAGCCGGCGTGGCGGTAGATGCGCAGTCGCGCGGCGGGATCGATCCCGCGCTCGGCAATCCACGTGTGCAGCGCCGGCGCCTCGTTCCCTTGGAGCACGCCCGCGAAGGCGTGCTGCAGCTCAGACAGCGAGGGCGGCGCAGGCATCGAGGTGCTCCGTGGCGAGCCGCGCCTCGTCCAGCAGCACGGCAAAATCGGGCAGGTCCTGATCCCATTCGATCAGGGTGGGACGTGCGCCGATCAGGGACAGCGCGCGCGCGTAAAGCGCCCACACGGCGGGGTCAACGCGACGGTTGTGCGAATCGATCAGCAGTGCGCCGCCCGCGTTGTCCTGGCGAAGGCCTTCCTTCCGCGTGAAACCGGCCAGGTGCAGCTCGCCCACCGCGGCGGCGGGAATGCCGGCAAGGTAGTCGTGCGCGTCGAAGTCATGGTTGACGCTGTTGACGTAGACATTGTTGACGTCCAGCAGCAGGCCGCATCCGCTGCGCGCAGCTAGCGCGGCGAGGAACTCCCACTCGGGCATGGTGGAATGGGTGAACTGCAGGTAGCTGGAGACGTTCTCCAGCAGCACGCGGCGGCCCAGCGCTTCCTGCAGCCGGTCGACGTGCGTCGTCATCGCATCCAGGGCTTCCTCTGTGTAGGGCAGCGGTAGCAGGTCGTTGTAGTGGCGTCCGCCGATGGCACCCCAGCAGACGTGCTCGGATACCAGCGCCGGCTCGGCATGGCGCACCAGCGCGCGCAGCGCGGCAAGGTGGCCGGCGTCCAGAGCCTCGGCCGAGCCCAGCGACAGGCCTACGCCATGTAGGCTCAACGGATAGTCGCAGCGCACTGTGTCCAACAGCTCCCACGACGCGCCGGGGTGGAAGAAGTTCTCGCTGTGCAGCTCGAAGAACGGCACGGTCGGCCGCTGTTCCAGTACGTGGGCGACATGCGGCGACCGCAGCCCGATCCCGACCGCAGTCGGGATCGGCCGCGCAAGCATGGCTTGCGGAGAGCCCACGGCTCAGCCCTTTTTCATGGCGTCGTGTGCCATCGCAGCCATCGGCCGCAGCGAACCGCCGTCGATCTTGCTGCACAGGCCGGTGGGCACCGCCACGAAGGCCTGCGGATCGCGCGCCTTGCTGTCCTGACCGGCGCAGGAATGGCCCGGGCTCTGGCAGTCGTTCTTCAGCGCGGCGTTGATGCCGTAGCACTTCTGCATGTTCATATGGCCGGCCATCTTGTCGGCGGCATGGGCGCTGGTGGCGGCACCGAGCGCACCAGCGGCGAGCAGGCTGAGCAGGGCGGAGCTGAGGATGGTCTGGGCTTGCATGGGCTTCTCCTGTGGTTGCCGGAGGATTCCGGCTGCCACAGGTGACCCGGGCTCGCGGGATTTCCTTACACCGGGTTGTGCACGGCATAACCGGTACAGGCGGTAAACTGCCCGTTCGCCGTCGTCGCGGCGCCCCGTTTCCGCTGAAAGGCCGCCCCATGCCGCAACTCTCCGTGGTCGTCCCCGTGTTCAACGAGCGCGACAACATTGCGCCACTGCTTGCCGAAATCGCCGCGGCCCTGCGCGGCAAGGTCGATTACGAGGTGGTCTACGTCGACGACGATTCCAGCGACGACAGCCGCGCGGTGCTGAATGCGCAGAAGGTGCAGCACCCCGAATTGCGTGTGCTGCACCACGTTACCCGTAGCGGCCAGAGCACCGCGGTGTGGAACGGCGTGCGTGCGGCGCGCGGCAGCTGGATCGCCACGCTGGACGGCGATGGCCAGAACGATCCCGCCGACATCCCCAAGCTGCTCGCCGCCCGCGACGCTGCCGCGACCGAGGTGAAGCTGTTCGCCGGCTGGCGCACCACCCGGCGCGACAGCTTCAACAAGCGCATCTCGTCCAGGATCGCCAACGCGGTGCGCTCGCGCATGCTCAGGGACGCCACGCCCGATACCGGTTGCGGCCTCAAGCTGTTCGAGCGCGAGGTGTTCCTGCGCTTGCCTTACTTCGACCACATGCACCGCTACCTTCCCGCGCTGGTAAAGCGTGCCGGCTTCGCCAGCCAGAGCGTGCCGGTGGGTCATCGCCCGCGCACGGCCGGCGTGTCCAAGTACGGCATGCTCGACCGCCTGTGGGTGGGCCTGGCCGACCTGCGCGGCGTGGCCTGGTTGATGCGCCGGGGCAAGGTGACCAGGGTCGAGGAGCTCTGACCGGCGTCACGCCTGCGCGAAGATGCAGGCGTATGCTGGTGCGCATCCCGCTGTGGGAGTCGTGCGCATGAGCATTGCCGTGAAACGCGTCTACGAGCCGCCCGCGAAGTCCGACGGCTACCGCGTGCTGATCGATCGCCTGTGGCCGCGCGGGCTGAAGAAGGACGAGGTGCCGCTGGACCTGTGGGCCAAGGAACTGGCACCGTCCGCCGCGCTGCGCCAGTGGTTCGGCCACGAGCTCGCACACTGGGAAGGCTTCCGCCAGCGCTACGCCGGCGAGCTGGACAAGCGTGCCGAGCATTGGCGCCCGCTGGCGGAGCGCGCCGCGAAGCATTCCGTCACCCTGCTCTACGGCGCCCGCGACGAGGAGCACAACAACGCGGTGGTGCTGAAGTCCTACTTGGAGAACTGGCTGCGCACGCATGGGCCGCGCTAGCTGGAACCCGTGCGGGCAGGGGGCGCGAACAGGCTCCTAGCGGCGCGGCCAGCGTGCCAAGGCCTCGCGCGCCTGCTGCCGGCCCAGTTCGATCAGTTCGCGCGCGCGGTAGAACTCGTAGGCGTTGGCCATGTTGCGCGGCAGCTGGATCAGCAGGTCCGGTTCGTAGGCGGAGAGGCGCAGCCGGGCCAGGTTCGCCTGCATCAGGTCCATCGCCTGGGTGAGCAGCTCGAGCGCGCCGGGTTCGCGTGGCACGTCGCCGCCGCCGCGCGGCACCAGGCGGTTGATGAGGGCGCCGACGCGCTGACGATAGCCCGGCGTGTCGCCTGCGTCCGCTTCCACCGGCGTGCCCGGCGAGGTCTCGACGGCCACGCCGTCCACGCTGACAGCCACAAGGTAGTCCGCCGTTTCGCGGATCAGCGGCGTTACCGGTACGGGGTTGAGCAGGCCGCCGTCCACCAGCCGGCGGTCGTCGATGCGATGTGGGCGAAACACCGTGGGGATGGCGATGGAGGCGCGGATCGCGTCGAACAGCGGGCCGCGTGACAGCCAAACCTCGCGTTCGCGGTCGATGTCCACCGCGACGGCGGTGAAGGCCAACGGCAATTCCTCGATCAGCGCATCGCCGACCAGCTCGCGCAGCGTGCCGATGATCTTCTCGCCCTTGATCAGGCCGCCGCCGGAAAAGCTCCAGTCCACCAGCTTAAGCACGTCGAATTTCGCCAGCGAACAGACCCAGTTGCGGTACACGTCGAGCTTGCCCGATGCGTGGATGCCGCCGATCAAGGCGCCCATCGAGCTGCCTGCGATCGCTGTGATGCGGTAGCCCTGCGCCTCCAGTTCCTCGATCACGCCGATATGCGCCAGGCCTTTGGCGCCGCCGGAACCCAGCGCCAGCGCCACGGTGGGTTGGCGCGCCGCGCCATCGGTTGCGGGGAGGGATGATGTGTTCATTCGTGCATTCTGCGCCGTCGATCGGGCCGGAGTGCAATGTTCGGGGTTTCGCGAAGTTGCCGGCGGCCACCGAAAACTGCACTCTGACCCTGCACCCAAAGGGAAAAGCCGATGCAGACACCGTCGCCGACCGCACCTAACGGAGCCCGCGCATGAGCTGGCAGGCCTGGGCGGTGGTGGCCGTGATCGTGGTGGCGATGGCGCTCTTCGCCAGCGAGAAGCTGCGCATCGACCTGGTGGCCCTGCTGGTGCTCACGACGCTGGTGGTGCTGGGCATCGTCAGCCCCGCCGAAGCACTCTCCGGCTTCAGCAACGAGGCCACGGTGACGGTGGCGGCGATGTTCGCGCTGTCGATCGGCATCGAGCGCTCCGGCGTGCTGGAGCCGCTGAGCCGCCTGCTCATGCGCATCCACCGGCCGTGGCTGCTCACGCTCGTGCTGATGCTGGCCATCGCGCCGCTGGGTGCGTTCGTGAAGAACATCGCGCTGGTGGCCACTTTTCTGCCGCTGGCGCTGCGCGTGTGCCAGCGCACCGGCACGTCGCCGGCGCGGGTATTGATGCCGATGGCCTATGCCGCGCAGATGGGCGGCGTGTGCACGCTGATCGGTACCTCCTCCAATCTGCTGGCCGATTCGCTGGCGCAAAAGAACGGCCTGCCCGCCTTCGGCGTGTTCGAGTTCACCGGCATGGGCGCGCTGCTTGCGGTGGCCGGCATCGTCTACCTGATGCTGGTGGGGCGCTGGCTGCTGCCGAGGCACATCGACGCCGACGAGATCGAAGAGGTGGAGATCGGCAAGTACGTCACCGAGCTGGCGCTTACCGCGCAGTCGCCGCTGGTGGGCAAGAGTATCGGCGAGGTGCAGCTGGTTGAGCGCTACGGCGTGTATCCGCTGGAGCTGTTGCGCGGCGAGCGGCGCATGTGGTCGCCGCGTTCGCAGCAGATGGAGGCCGGTGACGTGCTGCTGGTGCGCGGCGACTGGGCGAAGATCGAGGAGTTCCAGCGCCGCGCGCACCTGCAGAACGTGCCGGAAAGCCGCTACGTGCGCGGCGCCGACCATCCGCGTGTGCTCGCCGAGGTGATGGTGGCGCCGGCCAGCCTTGCCGAGGGGCGCCGGCTGGACGAAACCGACCTCGGCGCCCGGCGTGGCGCGGTGGTGCTGGCGATCCATCGGCGCGGCCAGGTGCTGCGCGACAAGCTCAGCGACGTCAGCCTTGCGGTGGGCGACGTGCTGCTGGTGCTGGTGGACGAGGACGGCATGCCGCAGCTGCGCGGCGACGACGCCTTCATCGTGCTCAGCGAGCGCGACGATGCGCGGCGCATGTCGCGCAAGGCGATCGTGGCGGCGGGGATCATGGCCGGCGTGGTGGCGGTGTCCGGCTTGCGCCTGATGCCGATTCCGGTGGCGGCGATCTGCGGCGCGGCGGCGATGGCGATCACCGGCTGTTTCGGCCGCAAGGACGTCTACGAAGGCATGGACTGGAAGATCATCGTCCTGCTCGGCGCGATCCTGCCGCTGGGCACCGCGATCGAGAAGACCGGCCTGTCGCACGCGGTGGTGCATGCGGGCCTCAGTCTCATCGGCGACCACGGCCCGCTCGCCGCGCTGCTGATGGTGTACCTGCTCACCGCCCTGCTCACCGAACTGATGGGGCACAACCCGTCGGTGGTGCTGATGGTGGGCATCGCGACCAGCGTGGCCCACGCGATGCATGCCGATCCGCGCCCCTTCGTGGTGGCGGTGGCGTTCGCCGCGGCTACCTCGTTCGCCACCCCGGTGGGCTATCCCACCAACACCATGGTCTATTACGCCGGCGGCTACCGTTTCACCGATTTCATGAAGGTCGGCATACCGTTGATCGCGCTGTTCTGCAGCCTGTCGATGTGGCTGATACCGCGGTTCTGGCCGTTCCATCCGTAGGCTGCACCGCCGGCGCCCTTAGTCGTCGTACGGGCTGGCGAGTCCGTGTCCGGACCAGCGCTTGTACTGCCACTGGTACTGGCTGAAGGCCAGCTCGATGCACGCCTCCACGCCCCGGTTGAGCGCGCCGCAGGCGCTGGCGAGGTCGGCGTCGGTGAGCCCTTCCGGTGCAGGCAGGAAGCGGATGCGGTAGCCGGCACCCCGTGGCAGGCGCTCGGCGAAGGCGAAGAGTACGGTGGCACCGGTGCGTGCGGCCAGTCGCGGCAGCAGCACCATGGTCAGCGCGTTGCGACCGTAGAACGGCACGATCTCCCCCTCGCCGGCACGCGGCTTCTGGTCGGGCAGGATGCCCACCGTACCGCCGGCGGCCAACCGCTTGTACAGCGTGCGCACGCCCGCACCCTCGGCGCGCACCTGTTCCGGTGCCAATGCGCCGCGCACCTTGCGCAGCAGGCCCTCCATCGCGGCGATCCGCGGCGGGCGGTAGAGGATCGCCATCGGTGTCTTGCGGCACAGCCAGTAGTTCAGGAGCTCCCAGCAGCCCAGATGCGGGGCGGCGACGATCACGCCCTTGCCCGAGGCCAGCGCGGCATCGAACAGCGCCTCGCCGTGCACTTCGCGCACCAGCCGCAGCGCGCGCTCGGCACCCGAGCCCCAGATCTTGATGATCTCGGTGGCCGATTTGCCGCTTTCTTCCAGCGCCTCGCGCAGCAGCGCGTTGCGCGAGGCTTCGTCCAGCCCCGGGCGCGCGATGGCGAGGTTCGCCGCCACGTGTCGTGCAGTGCGCGTGCGGCGCCCGAGCGCGAGGCGGCCCAACAGGCTGCCCGCGGCATGCAGCGCCCGCAGCGGCAGCAGGGCGAGCAGGCGCAGCAGGAGGTAGATCAGGAACATGTCGGCACGCATCCGACCAGTGTACGGGATCGTCGCCCTTCCGCCGGCGGGGAGGCGCGCTATGCTGCGCATTCCGCTCGCCGACGAGTCGCCATGATCGCCCTGATCCAGCGTGTGCTTTTCGCCCGTGTCGAGGTCGAAAACGAAACCGTGGGCGCCATCGGCGCCGGCCTGCTCGCCCTGGTGGCGGTGCAGCCGCACGACGGCGAGCGCGAGGCGCAGCGCCTGCTGCAGCGCCTGCTTGGCTACCGCGTGTTCGGCGACGAAGCTGGCAGGATGAACCGCTCGCTTGCCGACACCGGCGGCGGCCTGCTCCTGGTGAGCCAGTTCACCCTGGCCGCCGATACCCGCTCCGGCATGCGCCCCAGCTTCACGACCGCGGCGCCGCCCGAGCACGGCCGGCACTGGTTCGAGCGGTTGGTGGCATTGGCCCGCGCCGCGCATCCGCGGGTGGAAACCGGACGCTTCGGTGCCCATATGGTGGTGAGTCTGGTGAACGACGGGCCGGTCACGTTCCGGCTCGACACCGGCTGAACGAAACCCCGCTTCGGGTGTGGCGCAAGCCCGCGTTCTGGCGCGATTTTTGCGTCCCGCGAAGCGATTTTTTCCAGCTTGAAATCTGGTCAAAAAAGCAGCATATCGCTATAATGTCCGGTTCTTGAACCCTGCGGCGGTCGGTGAATGAACAACAAAGTCCACGAGCAACAGTCCGAAATCAAGGCGCTGATCGCCAAGGGCCTTGAGCAGGGTTACCTGACCTACGCCGAGATCAACGACCACCTGCCCGACGACATCGTCGACCCGGAGCAGATCGAAGACATCATGGCCGTGCTCAAGGGCGTGGGCATCGAGGTGCACGACGCCGCGCCGGACGCCGACCCGCTGGCCGACAACGCCCCGGGTACCGGCACCGACGACGAAGCCGCGGCCGAAGAAGCCGTCGCCCTGCTCTCCGCCGTCGACGCCGAGGTGGGCCGCACCACCGACCCGGTGCGCATGTACATGCGCGAGATGGGTACGGTGGAGCTGCTCACCCGCGAAGGCGAGATCGCGATCGCCAAGCGCATCGAGGAGGGCCTCTCCCAGGTACAGACGGCGCTGGCCAGTTTCCCGCTGACCATCGAGCTTCTGCTGGAAGAATACGACCAGCACCTCGACGGCAAGCGCCGACTCAGCGAGATCCTCGCCGGGTTCCTCGACCTCGAGGCTGCCGCCGACGCCGCACGCCTGGAGGCCGAGGAGGCCGCCGCCGCCGCCGCGGAGGAAGGCGACGGCGAGGGCGACGAGGACGACGAGGAAGAAGGCGCCTCCGAGGACGAGGAAGCCGGCTCCAGCGGTCCCGATCCGGAGGAGGTCAAGCGCCGCATGGAACTGCTGCGCGACTACTACGGCAAGTTCCAGAAGGCCGCGCCGAAGGCCGCCGGCATCACCGACAAGAAGATCGTCAAGCTGCGCGACCAGATGGCCGAGGAGTTCCTCAAGCTCAAGCTGCCCAGCGCGCTGATCGACGGCTTCGTCAAGAAGTTGCGCGAAGTGGTGGGCGACATACGCCATCACGAGCGCGTGCTGATGGAGATCTTCGTCAAGCAGGTGAAGATGCCCAAAGCCGAGTTCCTGAAGGCCTTCCCCAGCAACGAGGGCAACCTGGAGTGGGCGGCCGAGCTGGGCCGCAAGCGCCAGAAGTGGTCGCCCAACATCAAGACCCATCGCGAGGCGATCGATGCCGAGCAGGAGAAGCTCGCTGCCATCGAGCGCAAGCTGTTCCTGCCGCTCACCGACATCAAGGAAATCAACCGCGCGATGGCCTCCGGCGAAGCCAAGGCCCGCCGCGCCAAGAAGGAAATGGTCGAGGCGAACCTGCGCCTGGTGATCTCGATTGCCAAGAAGTACACCAACCGCGGCCTGCAGTTCCTCGACCTGATCCAGGAGGGCAACATCGGCCTGATGAAGGCAGTGGACAAGTTCGAGTACCGCCGTGGCTACAAGTTCTCGACCTACGCCACCTGGTGGATCCGCCAGGCGATCACCCGCTCGATCGCCGACCAGGCCCGCACCATCCGCATCCCGGTGCACATGATCGAGACGATCAACAAGCTCAACCGCATTTCCCGCCAGATGCTCCAGCAGTACGGCCGCGAGGCCACGCCGGAGGAGCTGGCGAAGGAAATGGACATGCCCGAGGACAAGATCCGCAAGGTGCTGAAGATCGCCAAGGAGCCGATTTCGATGGAGACCCCGATCGGCGACGACGAGGACTCCCATCTCGGTGACTTCATCGAGGACAGCAACGCCAGCTCGCCGATCGACTCGGCCACCGAGACCGGCCTGATGGAAACCGTGCGCGACGTGCTCGCCGGGCTAACCCCGCGCGAAGCCAAAGTGCTGCGCATGCGCTTCGGCATCGACATGAATACCGACCACACCCTGGAAGAGGTCGGCAAGCAGTTCGACGTCACCCGCGAGCGAATCCGCCAGATCGAAGCCAAGGCGCTGCGCAAGCTGCGCCACCCCAGCCGCTCCGAGCAGCTGCGTTCCTTCCTCGACGTGGATTGAGCGCGCGCTACCCGCTCTTCTGGCGGAGCGGGGCAGAGGACACGAGAACGGCCGCGCAAGCGGCCGTTCTCGCATGGGCAGCGGCTGCGCTCGGGCACGTGGCGCCGGCGACTCAGAAATGCCACAGTTTCCGCAGCTAGCATGCGCGCCCAGCCCGACCCCACGGTCGGCAGGGCGGCCTGCGGCCATGGCCGAACCGGCCCAGCCGGCCGCAAGGCCGTTTACCCGCAAACCCAGGAGCGCACAAACCCATGACGCAAACGCCACCCCCTGTCGCCACCCCGGCTGCGGCGAGCCGCTACGACCGCACCACGATCGTCCTGCATTGGCTCACCGCGGTGCTGGTGCTCGTGCTCTTCGCGTTGGCCATGCTTTGGGACTTCATGCCCCATGACGTGCACAAGCAGATGCAATCCCTGCACATCTCGCTGGGCATTGTTCTCGCGGCGGTGCTGTTGCTGCGCCTGGTGTGGCGCGCCACGCGCGGCAGGCGGCTGCCGATGGCCGTCGAGGGGCTGCAAGGCAAGGCGGCCAAGGCGATGCACTACCTGCTCTACCTACTGCTGGTGGCGCAGGTGATCCTCGGCTTTGCCTGGCGCTGGGCGCAGGCCGAGGTCTTCCAGTTCTTCGACTTGTTCCCGCTGCGCCTTGCCGACGTCAGGAACGGCCCGCTGGCGCACCTCTTCGGCAACCTGCATGACGTCATCGGCTGGACCATCGTGATCCTGGCCGGCCTCCACGCCGCGGTTGCGCTGGTTCACCACCACGTGCTCAAGGATGGCGTGCTGAAGCGGATGATGGGCGGCACCAGCCCATGAGCCGCCTGCATCGGGAGTCGCATCGGGCAAGCCGCGCGGGGTGGTTGCGCGCGGCCGTGCTGGGTGCCAACGACGGCATCATCTCCACCGCCAGCCTGGTGCTGGGCATGGCTTCGGCCGCATCGGGTAAGCACGCGGTGCTGCTGGCTGGCGTAGCGGGCTGGATCGCCGGCGCGATGTCGATGGCGGCCGGCGAGTACGTTTCGGTGAGCTCGCAGTCGGACACCGAGCATGCCGACCTGGCGCGCGAGCGTCGCGAGCTGGCGGAAGATCCCGAATCGGAAGCGAAGGAACTGGCGCAGATCTATGTGGCGCGCGGACTGACCACGGAGCTGGCGCACCAGGTGGCGGACCAGCTCATGGCCCACGACGCCCTCAGCGCGCATGCGCGGGACGAACTGGGTATCTCAGAATTCACGGCGGCTCGCCCGGTGCAGGCAGCGCTGACCTCGGCAGCCACCTTCTCCGTCGGTGCCGCGGCGCCGTTGCTGCTGGTGCTGGTGGCACCGGATTCGCGGCTGGTGCCGGTGGTCGCGGTCGGCTCGATCCTCTGCCTCATCCTGCTCGGCGTGGCCAGCGCAAAGACCGGCGGCGCCAAGGTACTGAAACCGGCATTGCGGGTGGTGCTGTGGGGAGCGCTGGCGATGACGCTCACCGCCGGCATCGGCCTGCTCGCCGGAAAGGTCGTTTAGTAAAGACTTCGTCGGAATGAAGGTTGAAGCAGGAGCGTCGCGCCGCGTCCGCGCGCGCAGCAGATCGCGGCGCAGGTGTTCGCAAGTTCCGAAGTGCATCGGTATGCCGCGAACCTCGCGGCCCGAGTAGTAGCTAGCAGCGCCATCTGCTTGGCGCGCATCGCACGCTGCCGCTACCATGGGCGGACGACCCTCAGCGGGCGTCACCCTCACGGGCCTGTAGCTCAATGGTTAGAGCAGGGGACTCATAATCCCTTGGTTCCAGGTTCGAGTCCTGGCGGGCCCACCATTTTGCCGTCCATCGGCATCCATTGTGCGGGAAACCATAAAGTGCCATCTTGCCAGGCCAGGCTTGGTTAGGACGCGATCGGAACACCCCAATCAATCCCCGCCGCGCACCCGCACCAGGGGTCGGCGCAAGCAGTGCGCCGCTGCTGTCTGACGCAGCGG
>DAIDKO010000040.1 GCA_027450005.1 Rhodanobacter sp.
GCGTGCGCGGCCGGCAAGGCACCGCCGGTCGGACCGCCGACCTCGACGAACCGCGAACCCGACTGTCGGGCGGCTCCGCCGCCCATCCTCACCGTGCGCCGGGATGGACCGACACGCGGTGGGGGCGGTTGAGATTCCGAAGGCCTGGGTGAGGTCCTGCTGGACGGTGGTGCGCGGTGGTACCGGCTGTGCGACGGCTACGTGCTGGTGCTCACGGGTTCCACCTTGTGCCTGCTGCTGCGCTGTCAGTGGCGCGCCGACGAAGGATTCGCGTCGCCACGACGCGGTTTCGGCTGGCTGCTGCGGGCTGTGGTGGAGCACCGGTTCTCGATGCCGAGCGAGCGCTGGATGAGCATGCGCCTGTCGAGCACCGCCAGGTGACGACCTGATACCGGGCGGATCCTCAAGCGCTGAGCGCTTGTGGCCGATAGCCTGTTCATGAATTCACCTAAATTCAACTGCCTTGCCACTATCGTTGGACGTGTGTCTCAAGGCGCGTGCCTGGAGGTGCGCAAGCTGGATCCTGAAAATCCCTCGCCGGATCAGGGGTTGGCGTTGCTATGAGCTGGGACAAAAAGCCGCTTTTTGGCAGCAACGTGGACTGGAGCAAGGCCGATCTCCAGGCATTGCTCGACAAGACCGAAGGCTGGGGCCTGGACAACCGCGGCGTGTATTCGCCAATGGCCTGTGAGCTCCACATCGGCTGGGGTGCTGGCACGGGTCGTGGCGCCACCTTGGTCTATGAACGCGAAGGCGTCATGGTGGTCGAAACGGCTTTCGCCCTGCCCAAGGGCGAACACGTGCGCTTGGATCGCTTCCAGTACGGCTCGATGCGCTCGACCTGGTGCATCGTCGTCGACGGACGCGAGGGCTTTCGTGCAGAGGATCGCGCCAACGGCACGTTCGTGCACTGGTTGCACGTCCGCTGAGCACCCGGCGCGGGTGCTCGCCCGGATCAGCCACCACCCAGCCCGAAGTTCCAGGTGGCCTGGAATGCCAGCATCACCGCGGCCATCGTCGTGATCCTGCCGCGGGCCGGGCACCGCAGGTCGGGCGAGCCGGCATACAGCGCCAGGCCGATGGCGATGGTGCCCGCCTCGAGCAGGAAATCCGCCCATGGCGTTGCGTAAAGATGCGAGCCGACCACCGAGCCATGCCGCCACAGAGGCACCCGGCTGGTGAGTTAGTCGAAGGCCAGGTGCGACAGCACCAGCACGCCGGCGCCGAGTGCCAGGCTGCCACGCCGGAACACCGGGGCCGTGATCGCCGCGACCACGATGGCCGCTGCGCAGACGCTGGGAGCGGTGTGGGTGTCCGGCCCGATGTCCAGCACGGGAACCAAGTTGCCGAGCACATCGTGCAGATCGGGTTTGGTGGAGACGGCCAACAGGTATGCCATGGGCAGTCGCTGCAACTGGCGGCGCGCGCCACGTGCGATGGCGAAATGGCCCATGTACATCAGCGCATTCATCGGCTGAGATTGCGATGGATCAGGCAAATAATGCCGCCGGGAGTGATGAAGCCCAGCAGCATCTGCCAGTCGAAATGAATCCCGTTTCCTCCCCTGGTGATGGGCCCAGCCAGCGGGCTGCCAACGGCTGACCTGCCGGCTTCAGCGGGTGGCGTGCATGCGTTGCACGCGCATGATGCTGCCGCCGTCGTAAGTCACCACGTAGGTGGAACCTTCGTGCGATTCCCGCGCGACCCGCACTGGGTCCCTGCGTTCCGCCAGCTGCATTACCTGTTCGTGGAACGCCACGAGTTCGCCGGTGGGAATAAGTGTCAGCGGCGGACTGATTTGCTCGAGGATGCAGAAATGGCTGCCGTCCTGGGTGGTGTCGTGGCTGAACATGAGCCAGCCCTGGCCGCAGCTCTGGCCCGATACTTCGGGAAGGCACTTCAGCCAGATGAAGTACCTGCTCTCGAGGGTCATGCGCACGCGGTTGGAGCGGGAGTCCTTGCCGCTGATGTTGTCCGCTATCGAGAAGCGCACGAGGCTCGCTTTGCGACATTCGGCGGACGCGCACCCCTGCAGCACCAGGTACTTGTCGTCCTGCAGCGACATCGGTTCTATGTTGGGGATGTTGCCCTTCACCAGCGCCTGCGCGGGAAGCACTACCGATGGCGTGCGCGGGTTGCCCTTGAAGTCGCCGGAGATCAGGTAGTCGCCGTGCTGCGACGAGTAGGGTGGGGCGGTGACCTTCACCGCAGGCAGATCCGTTTGCGCCGACGCCGCGAATCCCGCCAGGGCGCAGCCGCTTCACCACGCGATGCCCCAGGGCTTCATGAACACTCCTGTGATGCGCCATGGTCGTCGGGCCTGCCGGCCGGACTACTTCGTGCGCGGCATACGTCCGTAGGTATGTACCTCGTCCACCAGCACCTGCACGTGCTCAGGATCGACCTCCGGCGTGATGCCATGGCCGAGGTTGAACACGTGACCGGGATGCGGGCCGTAGCTGTCCAGCACGGCGCGCGCTTCGCGGCGGATAACCTCCGGGCTGGCAAGCAGGATCGCGGGGTCGAGGTTGCCCTGAAGTGCCACCTTGCCGGCTACCGCGCGACGCGCGTCGTCGAGGTCGACCGTCCAGTCCACGCCGAGCGCCGCGCAGCCGGTGTCGGCCATCGCGGCCAGCTGCGCGTTGGCACCCTTGGAGAACAGGATCACCGGCAGTTCGCGCGCGTGCGCAACCTGCTTGAGTCCGGCCACGATTTGCGCCATGTAGCGCAGCGAGAATTCGCGGAACGGCGCGGGGCCGAGCAGGCCGCCCCAGGTATCGAATACCATCAGCGCCTGTGCGCCGGCGGCGGCCTGCGCCGACAGGTAGGCCGTCACGCTGCGCGCCAGTACCTCGAGCAGGCGGTGGGCTAGCGTGGGTTCGTTCCAGCACATCGCCTTGAGCGTGGCGAAGTCGCGCGAACCGCCGCCTTCGACCATGTAGCAGGCTAGCGTCCACGGGCTGCCGGAGAAGCCAATCAGCGGCACGCGGCCGGCCAGCTCCTTGCGGATCAGCCGAACCGCGTCCATCACGTAGCGCAGCTCACCATCCATATCCGGCACGGCCAGCCGCGCGATGTCGGCGGCGCTGCGCACGGTGCGTGCGAACTGTGGGCCCTCGCTCTGCGCGAAGCTGAGGCCGAGGCCCATTGCATCCGGGATGGTGAGGATGTCGGAGAACAGGATCGCGGCGTCGAGGTCGAAGCGCGCCAGCGGCTGCAGCGTCACCTCGCAGGCGAATTCGGGGTTCTGCGCCAACCCCATGAAACTGCCGGCGCGCTCGCGCGTGGCGCGGTACTCGGGCAGGTAGCGGCCTGCCTGACGCATGACCCAGATCGGCGTGGTATCGACGGATTCGCGGCGCAGCGCGCGCAGGAAGCGGTCGTTTTTCAGAGAGGTATTCATGGGTCAGCGGCCGTAGGGGCCATCGAGGCCCTGGCTGAACATCACGCGGAAGCCGCGCTTGAGCTGGGCGTCGCGTGCCTTCTCGAACGCGGCGATAGCTTCGTCGCGCTCCAGGAACTGTTCGCGCTTGAGCGTGGCCTTGCCGCCCTGCGTGCCCGCCTCGCGGTACAGCGTCCAGCCGCCGAGAAGATCCTGTTCCAGCGCGATCTGGAAATAGCGTGGCGGCTCCGCGTTGCCGGTCAGGTTTTGCAGGTAGAGGCGCATGGGGCGAGGCGTTGGGCGTGAGCCGGAACGCAGAGTTTATAGGACGCGCTTCCGCTTTGTAGAAGCGCGCTTCGCGAGCTCACCGCGATGCACCGGCCTCGTGCAAAACGGCCAGCACCTCGGCCTCGGCCACGCCGGCCACGATTTCGGCCTTGCCGATCCCGCGCCACAAGATCAGCCGCAGCGTGCCGGCGGTGTTCTTCTTGTCCAGCCGCATTAGCGCCAGTAGTTGCGGCGCGTCCATGCCGGGCGGGACCGCAACCGGCAGGCCGGCCGCTTCGAGCAGGCGATGCAAGCGTCCGGTGTCCGTGGCGGCGGCCATGCCCAGCCGCTCGGACAGCCGCGCGGCGAGCAGCATGCCGATGGCGACGCCTTCGCCATGCAGGAGCGTGGTGTAGTGGCCGGCGGTTTCCAGCGCGTGGCCGAAGGTGTGGCCAAGGTTGAGCAGGGCGCGTTCGCCCTGCTCGGTTTCGTCGCGTGCCACCACGCCGGTCTTGAATCGCAGCTTGCGCGCGATGGCCTCGGCCACAGCGGCTTCGTCGCGTGCGGCCAGCGCATCGGCATGTGCTTCCAGCCACGCGAAGAACGGCTCGTCGCCGATCGCCGCGCCTTTGATCACCTCGGCCAGGCCGGCACGGTATTCGCGGTCGGGCAGGGTGGCCAGCGTGTCTAGGTCGGCCACCACCGCGCGCGGCTGGTGGAAGGCGCCGACCAGGTTCTTGCCGGCAGGCAGGTTGACGCCGGTCTTGCCGCCGACCGAGGAGTCCACCATCGCCAAAAGGGTGGTGGGCATCTGGATGAAGTCGATGCCGCGCATCCAGCATGCTGCGGTGAAGCCGGCGAGGTCGCCCACCACTCCTCCGCCCAGCGCGATCACGCAGGCGTCGCGGGTGGCGCCGAGTTTGGCCAGCGCGGTTAGTGCGCCCTCCACGTTGGCGAAGCTTTTGTGCGCCTCGCCGTCCTCGATCAGGAAGCTGGACCACTGCAATCCATCGAGGCCATGCGCCAGGCGATCGAGGTAGAGCGGCGCCACCGTGGTGTTGCTGATCACCAGGACATGGCGTCCACGCAGGCGGGCGCGCCAGCGCGCGGCTTCGCCGAGTAGGCCGCGGCCGATCCATATCGGATAGCTGCGTTCGCCAAGGGTGACGTCAAGGGTGGTCGGATTGTTCTGGGTCATGCGGTGGTCGTCTGACGTTGCCAGTGTTGGTCGATCAGCGCGATGGCGTGCTTACTGATCGCGGCGATGCCGTTTACGGCGGGTAGGGTGAGGTCGGCGAGTTCGCGGTATAGCGGTTCGCGGATCGCCGCCATCGCCTCCAGCCGCGCGCGGCGGTCCGCGCCGGCCAGCAGCGGGCGCCTCGTGTCGTGCGCCAGGCGCTCAAGCTGCTGCTCGATACTGACCTGCAGCCACAACACGTAACCGCGCCCGGCCAGCAGCGTGCGGTTGCGTGCGTCCAGCACCACTCCGGCGCCGGTGGCGATCAAGACGCCGTCCGCCGCGCTACATTCGTCTAGCAATACGCTCTCGCGCTGGCGGAAGCCTGCCTCGCCCTCGAGCTCGAATATCGTGCCGACGCTCGTGCCGGTACGGCGCTCGATCTCGCGGTCGAGATCGACGAAGCGTAGGCCATAATGTGCGGCCAGGCGTCGGCCGGCCGACGTCTTGCCGGCGCCGGTCGGGCCGATCAGGAACAGATTGCGCGACGGATTCATGGCCGCACTTTAGCAGTAGGTGTTTGGATGGCTGAACGGATTTTGATGGCGGGTTGTGGCGACGTGGGAATGCGGGTGGCCGCGCGGCTGCTCGCGCGTGGTGACGAGGTCTGGGCGTTGCGCCGCCGTCCGCCGCACGAAAGCGTGCCCGGCCTGCGCTGGCTGGAGGGCGACCTAACCGCGCCGCACACGCTGTGCGGCCTGCCCGATGGACTGGCCCGCGTGGTGTACCTGCCCGCGCCCGATGCGCGTGACAAGGCGGCTTACCGCGCCCTATTCGTGGATGGCCTGCGTCATCTGCTCGAAGCGCTGGGCACGCGTGCGCTGAGCCAGGTACTGCTGGTCTCCTCCAGCGCGGTGTACGGCGAGCACCAGGGCAACTGGGTGGACGAAGACACGCCGCCCGCGCCGCTGGGCTTCAACGGAGCCTTGCTGCTGGAGGCCGAGCAATGGCTGGCCGCGCAAGCCGTGCCATCCACCGTGCTGCGCCTGGCAGGCCTATACGGGCCCGGCCGCATGCAACTGGTGGAGCGCCTGCGCAGCGGCATGCAGCGCGTGCCGCGCGACTTGCCGCATTGGGCCAACCGTATCCACGTCGACGATGCGGCCTCGGCCATCGTGCACCTGCTGCGCCTGCCCGACCCCTTGCCGCTCTGCGTGGGCGTGGACGACACGCCGTTGCCGTTGGACACGCTGTGCGACTTCCTTGCGCAGCGGCTCCAGGTGCCGCTGCCCCGCGAGGGGAACGCCCCCGTCGGCGTGGGTAGCAAGCGGCTGCGCAACGCGCGCCTGCGCGCCAGCGGCTGGGAGCCGCAGTGGCCCGATGCACGTGACGCTTACGCGGCCTTGCTGGATACTTGAGCCTCCCCGCCAGCGGAGTCCGCATCATGGCCAGCCTCCCGATCCCGCACGGTATGGTCACCACCGGCAACGACCTGCACGGTTACCGCGTCACACGCACGCTCGGTATCGTGCGCGGCATCACGGTGCGCTCGCGCAGCGTGGTGGGCAACATTGGTGCTGCGCTGCAGACCCTGGTCGGCGGCAACATCACGATCTACACGGAGTTGTGCGAGAAGGCGCGCGAGGAGGCCTTCGAGCTGATGCTGCAGCACGCCTCGGCGATGGGTGCGAACGCGGTGGTGGCGATGCGCTACGACGCCAACGACGTGGCCGAGGGCGTCACCGAGGTGCTGGCTTACGGCACGGCGGTGCAGGTGGAGTCGTCGGCCTGAAGCGTGCGGCCATCGGGCTTACGCGTGCGTGAGCCCGGTTACGTGGCGGTCGTCATCGTATTCCACGCAACTGTCGGCGAGGGCGGGCAAGGTGGTCAGTGCATGCCGGCTCAGCCGTTCGAAGTGCTGCAGGAAGCGCGCCATCGCGGTCGCGTCCATCGCCAGCGGTGCGCGCCGTGTCAGCAGGCCCTGTTCGGTTTCGCCGCGCCAGCGGCGCACCACCTCCCAGCCCGGCGCCTGCAGCACGATCAGCGCGTCGAACTTGCGCCACAGTGGCTGGTAGCCGCGCAATTGCTTGTTGACCCAGTGGCGCCAGTTGCCGTCGGGATCCTCCACGCGCTCGAGCGCGTTCACCGGTTCTTCCAGCGCGGCCTGCAATTGCGGCCGGATGCCCAGCGCCCAACCTTCCACGATCACCATCTTTGGCGCACGGGTGACGCGCGGCCAGCGCGAGGGCGGGGTGCGCGTGTCGCGGCCCTTGTCGAAGCGCGGCCAGGATACCGGCAGCTTTTCCGAGGCGTGCGGCAGCGCGGCCAGCACCGAGAGAAGCAGCTCGATCTCGTGCGTGCCTGGCACACCGCGGGTGCGCAGCAGCGGGTGGATCTGCTGGGCCATCAGCTCGCGGTCGGCGCGTGAGTAGTAGAAGTCGTCCAGCGAGAGGATTTCGGCGGGCCAGCCGCGCGCCTCGGCCTGGGCTTTCATCTCACGTGCCAGCGTGCTTTTGCCGCTACCCTGCAGGCCGGACAGGCCGAGGATGTAGGGTCGGCGCGAACGGGCGATGCGTTCGCCGTAATGGTCAAGCAGGTGGTTGGCCAGCGAGGCATTCGGCGCGGGCGTATGCGGCCTGGGCACACTCATCGGCGCGCACCTGCACTCGGAGGACGCAGCCGGTCGTGGCTTCGGGCTGGGTGGGGTATTGGGTTAAGATGTGGCAGTTCCATCCGCGTCATGATGGCGCGGACGTGCCACGATTCAAGGGAAAAGTTTCGAAGCCATGCTGAGCCCCGAGATCCTGCAGACTTTCCGCCAGTTGCTTGACGAGGCCAAGGCCTCCGGCGACAGAGAACCCACTGCGATGAACCTGGCCACGGTCGATGCCACCGGCCGCGTGTCGTCGCGCATCGTGCTGATGAAGGGCGTAGACGAGCGCGGTTTCCGTTTTCACACCAATTACGAAAGCGACAAGGGCGCACAGCTGGCGGCGCACCCGCAGGTGGCGCTGTGCTTCCACTGGAAGCAGCTGCGCCATGGTGTGCAAGTGCGCGCGGAGGGCATGGCGCGCAAGCTGCAGGCCGAGGAATCCGACGCCTACTTCGCCACCCGTCCGCGCGGCAGTCAGATCGGCGCATGGGCCTCGCTGCAATCACAGAACCTGCCCGACCGCCACAGCTTCGAGGAGCGCGTGGCGCGCTACGAACGCGAGTTCGAAGGCCGCGAGGTGCCGCGTCCGCCGCACTGGGGTGGCTACCTGGTCGAGCCGGACGTCGTGGAATTCTGGTTCGGCGCCGAATTTCGCCTGCACGAGCGCGTTCGCTGGAGCCGGCACGGCCAGACCTGGACCAGCCGCCTGCTGTATCCCTGAGGCGCGGCGTGCCCGATCCGTTTCCCCAGCGCATCGTCTGCCTGACTGAAGAGCCGACGGAAGTGCTCTATGCGCTCGGCGAGGAAAACCGCATCGTCGGCATCTCCGGCTTCACCGTGCGGCCGCCGCGGGCGCGCAGGGAGAACCCCAAGGTTTCCGCCTTCACCAGTGCGAAGATCGGCGAGATCCTCAAGCTGGAGCCGGACCTGGCGATCGGTTTCTCCGACGTTCAGGCCGACATCGCGCGCGAGCTGGTAAAGGCCGGCGTCGAGGTGTGGATAAGCAATCACCGCAGCGTGGACGGCATCCTCGCCTACATCCGCCGCCTTGGCGCGATGGTCGGCGCGCATGCCAAGGCGGAGGACTATGCGCGGCGCGCGGAACGGCACGTCGCGGCGGTCCGCGCGGTGGCGGCGAAACTGCCGCGCCGGCCCAGGGTGTATTTCGAGGAGTGGGACGAACCCATCATCACCGGTATTCGCTGGGTGGCCGAGCTGGTGCGGGTCGCCGGTGGCGAGGATTGTTTCCCCGAGCTGGCGCGTGAACCGCTGGCGAAGCGGCGCATCCTGCCGGACGGCGACGAGGTGGTGCGGCGCGCGCCGGACATCATCCTCGGCTCCTGGTGCGGCAAGCGTTTCCGGCCGGAAAAGGTGGCGGCACGGCCCGGTTGGAATGCGATCCCCGCGGTACGCGACGGCGAGCTGCATGAGATCAAGTCGCCGGTGATCCTGCAGCCGGGGCCGGCGGCGCTGTTCGACGGGCTGGACGCGATCCACGCGGTGATCGCAGCCTGGGCGCGGCGCTGAGGCGCCAGGCCCCGCGCGACGGGACAGGTTTCCGCGCTGGCCGCCACGGATGAGTCATGGACGACGAAGACCCCGCCTGCGTAGGGAGTCGAATCGGAGCGTGTCGCGCCGCGACCGGCAGGCAGCCACCCGGTCGATCGTGCCGAGCGAGGGGACGTCCGGCGGCCATGGGCCTTGATCTCAACCGCTGCGACGGTCGGGTTGAACGATGC
>DAIDKO010000041.1 GCA_027450005.1 Rhodanobacter sp.
CATTGTGCGGGAAACCATAAAGTGCCATCTTGCCAGGCCAGGCTTGGTTAGGACGCGATCGGAACACCCCAATCAATCCCCGCCGCGCACCCGCACCAGGGGTCGGCGCAAGCAGTGCGCCGCTGCTGTCTGACGCAGCGGCGCTGGCGCCATTACTTCGGACGAAGCCGCTCTTGCTTAGTCGCTGTGGTCCGCGATGTAGACCAGCTTGCCGTCGTGCTGGCGGAACTCGCTGCGTCCGTCCAGCGCGATGGACTGGCCCGCGCGCACGCCGATTGGAAGGTCGATGGCGAAGGTGCCTTCGAAGTGGATACTGGCGTAGCCGCGATCGTCCGCTTCGCGCCACCCGGTGATGGTCTGCCGGCGCGTCCAGAACAGGTGGCGCGAGCTTTCTGCCAGGTGGCGCAACTCGGTGATGCCGATGGTGCGGAGACTGAGTACGCCGGCGGTATAGTTCTCGAACACCACTTCGCCCTGCATCGTGGCCAGCATGGCTGCCACGTCCATGCGGTTGTAGGCATCGAGGTAGCGGTCGACCAGGGCGCGCATCAGGGTGAATCCGGTTTGGCGGGGCGTGCATTTCAGCACGCGCCCGCCGTGGCCGCCACGCCGGTTCAGTGCTTGAGGTTGTCGGTGCGCTCGATGAAGCGCGCCACGTTGTCGTGCAGCTGCTTCAGCGACGGCACGTGCGCGTACACCATGTGGCCGGAGGGATACCACGCATAGGAGATGTTCTTCTGCAGCGAATCGGGGATCGGCAGGTGGTGCATCTCGTACTGTGCTGCGTAGAACGGTGTGGCGAGATCGTAGTAGCCGCCGTTGAGGAAGACCTTGAGATCCGGATCGGTCTTCATCGCCATCGCCAAGTCCGGCATCACATTGGTGGACTGCTGCAGCGCTTCCTGGCTGCCGGGTGCCTTGTGCGACATGTCCCAATGAGAGATGTCGGCGTATTCGCGGTAGCGCTGGCCGTCGCCGAACTTCAGGTCCTTGCGCACGTAGTCGTTGAACGCGGCGATGTAGGCGGAGCTGATCGCCGAGGACTGTGGGTCGTACGCGGATTCCTTGCCCAGCGGATCCAGCGAGGGACCGGAGAAGCGGGCATCGAGGCGGCCGGTGGTGAGGTCGTCGTTGGACTGCAGCTCGTGCTCGAACATGCCGCCTGAGACGCGTAGGTCGGCCTTGATCCAGTAGGCCGCCGGTACGCCGGTGAACTGGTACAGCTTCTCGGCGACGGCCTGCTTGCGTGTGGCGTCGAGCTCCGAACCGGCCATCAGTGCCTGCGCGTATTCGCCGGTGGCGAACGGCTCCACCTCGCCGAGCAGGGTCTGCAGGTCGGCGGGCGGCGATGGCAGCCGGTGGTGGTAGTACGCGGTGGCGGCGTAAGTGGGCAACGCCAGCACGTAGGGCTGGTCCACGCCGGGGTTGGTTCCCGGCCCGTCGATGCTGTTGTCGAAGCTGAGGATCTGCGACAGCAGAATCACGCCGTTGAGGTCCACGCTGTCGTCGTTGGTGAGGATGTTGGCCACCACCGCCGAGCGGGTGGTGCCGTAGCTTTCGCCGAACAGGTACTTCGGCGAGTTCCAGCGACCGTACTTCGACAGGAACTGCGTGATGAACTGCGCGAACGCGTGGCCGTCGCCATCCACGCCGTAGATCGCTTTCTCGCGCGCTTTCATCTGCTGGGCGCGCTTGGCCGGGTCCTTGTCATCGGCGATCAGCCGGCTGAAGCCCGCGCCCGGTGCGTCGATGAACACCAGGTCGGAAGCGTCGAGCAGGCTGTAGTCGTTGTTCACCAGCTGGTAGGGGGCGGCCGGTGTGTGAGTGTGGTCGGCGGTCACCACGCGCTTCGGCCCGAACGCGCCCATGTGCAGCCACACGGTGGCCGAGCCTGGGCCGCCGTTGTAGAGGAAGGTGATCGGCCGCTGGCCCGGCTTGGCGCCCTTCTTTAAGTAGGCCGTGTAGAACATGCTCACGGTCGGCTCGTGCTCCTTGTCACCCGAGCCGTGCAGCACCAGGGTGCCGGCCACCGCCTGGTATCGGATGCTCTTGCCTTCCACGCTGACCGAGCCTTCGCTGGTCGAGGATTGCGGCTGCGTCAGCGCAGCGGTCGCCCTGTCGGCCGGGGAGCCCTTGTCGTGCTTCGTGCCGGTATCGGCCAGGGTGGCGGTGCTGAACAGCAGGGCGGCAATGGCCGCGGCGACGGGAAGCTTGCGCATGGGCGTGTCCACGGGAAGGTCACGCCAGCATAGAAGCGGCTTCGGCGCACCCGCATGCCCTGAAAGTCACGGCTTCAGGCGCGGACCAGCAGCGCGATCGCCAGCAGGGCCAGCAGCAGGGCGGCGAGGTTGATGTGGCTCAGCCGCTCGCGGAACAGCAGCATCCCGGTCAGCGCGCCCAGCACCACCACGCCGAGGTTCATGCTGGCGAACACCAAGGCCGGGTCGTGCGGCAGTGCCTGGTGCGCGCGCAGGAAGAACAGGATGTTGCCGAAGTTGAATAGCCCCAGCAGCAGGCCGCCCAGCGCATGGCGCGCGCCGAAGCGCGCCCCGCCGCGCGGGCGTTGCAATGCCGCCAGCGCGAACGCCACCGGCAGGGCCAGCACGAACATGACGAGTAGCGAGGTACCTAGCGGCACGCCGGCCGCGGCCACGCGCTTGAACAACACGTCGATGGCGCCGAAGCCGGTGAACACCAGCAGCGGCCAGCACCAGCTCGCCGCTCCGTTCGTGTCGCGTCCGCGTTCGCCGCGCCACACCATGCCGAGCAGCGCCAGCAGGCCCAGCGCGCAGCCCAGCGCCTTTGCCGCGTCGAGCCGCTCGCCGAACAGCACGAACGCCGCCAGCAGCGAGATCAGCAAGGACAGCCGCTGCGCCGTGTCGGAGCGCACGATGCCGGCGTGGCGCACCGAGGCGCCCAGCGCCACGAAGATCGTCGGCAGCAGCAGACCGAGGCTGGCCAGCGCGGGCCATGGTGCAGCCGTCGCCCGAAGCGGCGCCAGCGAAGGTTGGAGCAGCAAAGCGGCGAGCACGGCCGCCATCGCATAGTTCCAGGCCACCATCTGGCCGACATCCAGCCCCAGCCATCGCGCCAGTTTCAGCAGCACCGACACCAGCACGCTGCAGATCGCGCTCGCCAGGACATAGATCATCGGGCGGTTCCAGATTCGTAGGGGACGGCGAGCTTAGCGCCTGCGCTGCCGATTGCCGCAGCCGTGCCGACCATGGAACGATGGCTGCCTGCATTCCCGATCCACGGCAGCAGGCACACCTCGGAGATCCGCATGCTCGACCGCGGCGACGCGGCTGCCTACCACGCGTTTCGGCTGCAGGCCTTGCGTGAGAGCCCGAACGCTTTCAGTGCCAGCCACGACGAGGAGGCCGAGGCTGGCTGAGACCTGCGCGATTCGTCAGGGATTCGCTTCGTCGCCCCGAGACTTGGGACCCGCGACAGACACACCAAAGACGCTGCATGGACACCCAGCCTCGTACTTCGCCGCTTGCCCATCGCGATTTCCGCCTGCTGTTCGGCGGCGGCTCGATCTTCGCGCTGGGCGACCAGTTCAACCTGGTCTCGTTGCCGGCGATGTTCGCTGCGGCGGGGCGGGTGTTGAGCGTCATCGAACTGGCCTGCATGGGTAGCCCAGCCCTGCGTAGCATGGGCACGCTGTTGCGCGTGCCGGATGCAGCCTGATCCGCAGCTGGCCTTCTGGGCGGAGACGGCATGCCATGGATGCGCGCCTCCCGGGTTTCGCGGTCTAATGGTGCCCATGCATACCGTTCGTTTCAGCCAGGTAGACGTGTTCACCGCCGTACCGTTCAAGGGCAACCCGCTGGCGGTGGTGTTCGATGCCGATGGCTTGGACACCGCGCAGATGCAGGCCATCGCGCGCTGGACCAACCTGTCCGAAACCACCTTCCTGCTGGCGCCTGAGCACCCGGACGCGGACTACCGCGTGCGCATCTTCACCACCGGCGGGGAGCTGCCATTCGCCGGACACCCCACCCTTGGCACCGCGCATGCCTTGTGCGAGCGTGGCTTCCAGCCGCGCCGGCCGGGTCGATTGATCCAGCAATGCGGCGTGGGGCTGGTGGAGCTGGGCGAGCGCGCCCCCGGTCGTTGGGCCTTCGCGGCGCCGCCGGCGCGCATCGTGCCGCTGCCGGCGGAACAGCGGGCGCTGCTGGCCCGTGCGCTCGGCAGCGATACCGTCGATCTGGACGCCGCCCCTTGTACGGTCGACAACGGGGCGCCGTGGCTGCTCGTGCGCATGAACGCGGCCGCCGACTGCCTGGCGCTGCGGCCCGACCATTCCCTGCTCGCTGCCGTCACCTCTGCGGCAGGGAGCCATGGTGCGGCCATCTACGGGCCGCATGCCGCCGGTGATCCCACCGATTTCGAGATGCGCTGTCTGATGACCGGCGGTGACTTCGGCTTCGGCGAGGACCCGGTCACCGGTAGCGCCAACGCCGCGCTGGCCTGCCTGCTGGAAGCTCAGCATAGGCGTCCTGCGGCGAGCTACACGGTGCGCCAGGGCACGGCGCTGCAGCGCGACGGACGCGTGGTGATCGACCACGACCCGGACGGCCGCATCTGGATCGGCGGCGCCTGCGTCACGGTGATCGAGGGCAGCTTCCGCTATTGAGGCTGGAGCGCGCTCAGCGCAACGCCGCCGCCTCGCGTGCCAGCTGCTCGATGCCGGCCCAGTCGCCGGCCACGAGCTTCTCCTTGGGCGTAAGCCAGGACCCCCCCACGCAGGCCACGTTGGGTAGGGCGAGGAACTCCGGCGCGATGGCGAGGCTGATGCTGCCGGTGGGGCAGAAGCGGAGCTGCGGCAGCGGGCTGGCCCAGGCGCCCAGCAGTTTCGCGCCACCCACCGGCACGGCCGGGAACAGCTTGAGGTGCCTGTAACCGCGTTCGAGCAGGCTCATCGCCTCGCCCGCAGTGGCCACGCCGGGAAGCAGCGGCAGCGCGCTGGCGTCGGCGGCGTCGAGCAGCTTCGGCGACACGCCGGGCGACACTGCGAAGCGCGCGCCGGCCTGGCGGGCGGCCTCCAACTGCTGGCCGTCGAGTACGGTACCCACGCCGACAACTGCACCTTCCACTTCGCTGGCGATGGCGCGGATCGCATCCAGCGCGACCGGTGTCCGCAGTGTCACCTCGATGCTGCGGATGCCGCCGGCGACCAGCGCGCGCGCCATCGGCACGGCATGCGCCAGCTCGTCGATGATCACCACCGGTACCACCGGGGCGAGGGCGAGAATCTCGGCGAGGACGGTCTGCTTGTGGTCGTTGCTGTTCATGGCCTGGCTCGTGGAAAGGGGGTTGGCACAGGAGCGCATGATGCGCGCGAGTCCGAATCGCGCACGTCGCGCGCTCCTGAGGGGGAAGGATCAGGCATCGGCCGCGTGGCTGCGGTCGTGCGTGGCGAAGATGGTGGCACCGGCGTCCGCCGAGCCCACCGCATTGCGCAGGTTGGCGAACAGTTCGCGGCCCATGCCGACGTGGTGCGCGGAGAGGTCCGCGTGCACCTGCTCGCGTGCCGCCCAATCGGCCGCGTCGATCTTGGCTTCCAGCGTGCCGGCGATGACGTCGAGGCGGATGACATCACCGTCGCGCAGTTTGCCCAGCGGGCCGGCGTCGATGGCCTCGGGCGTGACGTGGATCGCCGCTGGCACCTTGCCGGAGGCGCCGGACATGCGCCCGTCGGTGACTAGCGCCACACGATGCCCACGCGCCTGCAGCACCCCCAGCGTCGGCGTGAGCTTGTGCAGTTCGGGCATGCCGATTGCCTTGGGTCCCTGGAAGCGCACCACGGCGACGAAGTCGCGGTCGAGCTCGCCGCGGTCGAAGGCCTTCTTCACATCGTCCTGGTGGTGGAACACCACCGCGGGCGCCTCGATCACCAGCCGATCACCCGGCACCGACGACACCTTGATCACGGCGCGGCCGAGGTTGCCCTGCAGCACGCGCAGGCCGCCATCGGCGCGGAACGGCTCGCTCGCCGGACGCAGCACGTCGCGGTTGCTGCTCTCGCGGACCTCGTTCCACGCCAGTTTGCCCTCGGCATCCAGCGCCGGCATCTTGCGGTAGGCGTCGAGGCCGCGGCCCCACACCGTGTGTGCATCGCCATGCAGCAGGCCGGCGTCGATCAGCGAGCCGATCAGGTAAGGCATGCCGCCGGCCTGGTGGAAATGGTTGACGTCGGCCGAGCCGTTCGGGTAGACCCGCGCCATCAGCGGCACCACGCCGGACAGCGCGTCGAAATCCTCCAGCGTCAGCACGATGCCGGCCGCGTGCGCCATCGCCACCAGGTGCAGCAGGTGGTTGGTGGAGCCGCCGGTGGCGTGCAGGCCGATCACGCCGTTGACGATGGTGCGCTCGTCGAGCATCCGACCTAGCGGCGTGTGCTGCTCGCCCGGCGCGCTCATCGTGGCGAGGCGGTGCACGGCGGCCTCGGTGAGTGCCTCGCGCAGCGGCGTGTTCGGATTGACGAAGCTGGCGCCCGGCAGATGCAGGCCCATGATCTCCATCAGCATCTGGTTGGAGTTGGCAGTGCCGTAGAAGGTGCAGGTGCCGGGCGAGTGGTAGGAGGCGGCCTCGGCTTCCAGCAGCTCGTCGCGCGTGGCCTTGCCTTCGGCGTAGCGCTGGCGCACGGCGGTCTTGGCGTCGTTGCTTATGCCGCTGGGCATCGGCCCGGCCGGCACGAAGATCGTGGGCAGGTGGCCGAAGGCAAGCGCGCCGATCAGCAGGCCCGGCACGATCTTGTCGCAGATGCCGAGCATCAGTGCGCCATCGAACATGTCGTGCGACAGCGCGATCGCGGTGGCCATCGCGATCACCTCGCGCGAGAACAGGCTGAGTTCCATGCCGGCTTGGCCCTGGGTGACGCCGTCGCACATCGCCGGCACGCCGCCGGCTACCTGCGCGGTGACGCCGGCCTCGCGCGCAACGCGGCGGATCAGCTCGGGGTAGCGTTCGTACGGCTGGTGCGCCGAGAGCATGTCGTTGTACGCGGTGACGATGCCGAGGTTGGGCGCGTGACCGCTGCGCAGCGCGCCCTTGTCGTGTTCGCCGCAGGCAGCGAAGCCGTGTGCGAGGTTGCCACAGGAGAGCTGAGCGCGGTGCGGACCGTCTCGGTGAGCCGCGTCGATACGGGCGAGATAGGCAGCACGGCTGGCGCGGCTGCGGGCAGCGATGCGGGCGGTGACTTCGGCGACGACAGGGTGCAGGGGCATGACACGATTCCGACAATTCAGAGGGACGGAGCAAACAGCGGGCCAAGGCTCGCCCGCTCGCGCATCAGCCGCTTTGCGCCTGATGCGGCGGAGTCTCCCTCGGACTTCCTCCGGGGGAGACATCCAAAAAGTGCAGGAAGCACTTTTTGGACAATCAGGCTCGGCGCTCTTGATCTTCCACCGTGCCCGTCAAGCATTCTCGATCAAGGGCTCCAGTACACGGTGAGCGGCACGGCGTCCTGCTGCGCCACGCAGCGAACCGGATAGCCCTGCGCCACCACGGCATCCTGCTCGATGCTCGCCAGCAAGCTGCGCTTGCCCTCGCCGCACAGCAGCAAGTACAGCGCACGCGTGTCGAGCAACGCAGGCAAACTCAGCGTGATGCGCGGCTCGCCGGCGCCCGGTGCCCGCATCGGCCAGACCCTGGCCGTGCCGTGCGGATCGGTTGCTTCGGCGAGATGGTCGCCGCCGGGGAAGAACGACGCGGTGTGGCCGTCGTCGCCCATGCCCAGGACCACCACGTCGAACGGCATGGGCAAGCCGGCGATGCGCGCTTCGGCTGCGGCCAGCCCCTGTTCCGGCGTGGCGGCCCCGGTGTAGAGCGGCACGAAGTGCGCGGCCGCCGCGGCGTTCTGCAGCAGAGTGGACTGCACAAGCCGCGCGTTCGAGCGCGCGTCCGTGTCCGGAACCCAGCGCTCGTCGACCAGCGTGACGGTGACCGCTGACCAGTCCAGCGTTTCGTTGGACAGCCGTGCGAAGAACGCCCTGGGCGTGCTGCCGCCGGACACTGCGATCGCGGCGTGGCCCCGCCCCGCGATCCCGTCCCGCAGGTTCATCGCGACCCGTCGGGCAAGCGTCTCGGCCTGTGTGCTGGCGTCGGGGAAATCGTGCATGGTGAGCTTGCGCATGGATCAGACGCTCACTCGCTGTCTTCGTGCCAGGTGCGGCCGTCGCGCTCGATCAGCGCCACAGCCGCGCTCGGGCCCCAACTGCCCGCGGCGTACTGCCGCGGCGCATCGTTGGCGGCAGCCCACGCGGCGAGGATGGGATCGGCCCAACGCCATGCCGCCTCCACTTCGTCGCGGCGCATGAACAGGGTGGGGTTGCCGCGCACCACGTCGAGCAGCAGGCGCTCGTAGGCGTCGGGCTGGGCAACGCCGAAGGCTTCGGCGAAGCTCATGTCCAGCGGCACGTAGCGCAGGCGCAGGCCGCCGGGACCGGGGTCCTTGATGGTCAGCCACAGCTTCACGCCCTCGTCGGGCTGCAGGCGCAGCACCAGGCGGTTCTGCGCCAGCGGTCCCGCACTGCTGCCGAAGATCGAATGCGGTACCGGCTTGAACGCCACCACGATCTCCGATACGCGTTCGGGCAGCCGCTTGCCGGTGCGCAGGTAGAACGGCACGCCGGCCCAGCGCCAGTTCTCGATCTCAGCCTTCAGTGCCACGAAGGTCTCGGTATCCGACTTCGCGCCTTCCAGTTCGTCGAGGTAGCCCGGCACCGACTGCCCTTCGGCCACGCCGGCGCGGTACTGGCCACGCACGGTCAACTGGCTGGCGTTGCTGTCGTCGATGCGCCTGAGCGAGCGCAGCACCTTGAGCTTTTCATCGCGCACCGCGTCGGGCGCAAGCGAGGCCGGCGGTTCCATCGCCACCATGCATAACAGTTGCAGCAGGTGGTTCTGCACCATGTCGCGCAGCGCGCCGGCGCGGTCGTAGTAGCCGGCGCGGCGGCCCAGCCCCAGCGTCTCGGCCACGGTGATCTGTACGTGGTCGATGTGGTTGGCGTTCCACAGCGGCTCGAACAGCGCATTGCCGAAGCGCAACGCCAGAAGGTTCTGCACCGTTTCCTTGCCGAGGTAGTGATCGATGCGGTAGGTCTGCGTCTCGGCGAACACCTTGCCCACCGCGTCGTTGATGCGGTTGGCGCTGGCGAGGTCGCGACCTATCGGCTTTTCCAGCACCACGCGTGAACGCTCGCCATTGAGGCTGCACTGGCCGAGCCGGCGGCAGATGTCCTCGAACAGCTCGGGCGAGGTGGAGAGATAGAACACGCGGATGTGCCCGGGATGTTCGCCGATCAGCGCGGCAAACCCGTCCCAGCCGTCGTCCTTGCGCGCGTCCAGCGGCCGGTAGAACACCTGCTGCAGGAAGGCATCGACCTTCGCCGCATCGGCGCCCTTGCCGGCCAGCGACTCGCGCAGCTGGGCGCGATAGCCGTCGTCTACCAGCGTTTCGCGGGCCACGCCGACGATACGGCTGCCGGCGGGAATCTGGCCGTCCGCGTAGCGGTGGAACAGCGCGGGCAGCAGCTTGCGTAGGGCGAGGTCGCCGGTGCCACCGAAGATCACAAGGTCGAACGGATCGACCGTTTGGAAAGTAGCCGTCACGCAATGCACCTCGATACGGGGGGAGCGGCAGGCCGTGGGGTTCCGGCCCTTACCGCGACGATAGTACCAGTAGGATACCACGGCAAGCACCGCCATGCATACGAATTCATATGCTCATTTCGATGCAGGATTTTGGGGCCGAGGGTGAAATGGACGTCCAGACCGCTTGCGGCCAATGGTTTGCTATTGGTATCTTGCGAGGATGGAAACCACACTGGCCCGCGAATACCGCCGCATCTGCCGCGATCCGTCCAGCCACCAGCCGCTGGCCTACCTGCGTTTGCGCAGCGCGATCCGCAACGTGGTGGAGCAGCGCGCCATCGAACCCGGCCAGGCGCTGCCCAGCGAGCGTGACCTGTCGCAGGCGCTCAAGCTGTCGCGTGTCACCGTGCGCAAGGCGATCGCCGGGCTGGTCGAGGAGGGTCTGCTAACCCAGCGCCACGGCGCCGGCACCTTCATCGCCGAGCGCATAGTCAAGCCGATGTCGCGGCTGTCCAGCTTCACCGAGGATCTGCGCGACCGCGGCCTGCGGCCGCGCTCGGAGTTCTTCGAGCGCAGCGTCGGCGAGGTGACCCCGGAAGAGGCCATGGCGATGAACCTTTCGCCAGGCTCATTGGTCGTGCGCCTGCACCGCGTGCGCTACGGGCAGGACGAGCCGCTGGCGATCGAGCGCACCGTGGTGCCCGCCAGCGTGCTGGCCGATCCGCTGCTGGTACGCGACTCGCTGTACGAAGTGCTGGAGTCGCTGGGCTGCCGCCCGAAGCGCGCCTTACAGCGCCTGCGTGCGGTATCGCTGAACGCGCAGCAGGCGCGCCTGCTGCACGTGGCCGCCGGCAGTGCCGGGCTCAACATCGAGCGGCGCAGCTTCCTCGACGACGGCCGTGTGGTCGAGTTCACCTGCTCCTGGTATCGCGGCGACATCTACGATTTCGTCGCCGAACTGCACGCCGACTGACCCCTCCCTGCACGAGAAGCCCATGCACGCCAGCGACACCCTGATGTTCCGCGAAGCGCACGAATCTGCCGAGGTGGTGGCTCGCCAGTTCGCCCTCAACGAGCGTGTGGTGACGGAACTCGCCGCCGCGCTGCGCGCGCAGCCGCCGCGCTTCATCGTCACCTGCGCGCGTGGCAGCTCGGACCATGCCGCGGCCTACGCCAAGTACGTGTTCGAGACCCAGCTCGGCATCGTCACCGCCTCGGCCTCGCCTTCAATCACCTCGGTGTACGCGGCGCCGCAGCAGTGGGAAGGTGCGCTATTCGTCGCCATCTCGCAGTCCGGCAAGAGCCCTGACCTGGTGCGCAACGCGCAGGCTGCCAAGGTCGCCGGTGCGCGCGTGGTGGCGATGGTCAACGTGGAGGATTCGCCGCTGGCGGAGGTCGCCGACACGGTGATCCCGCTGCATGCCGGCCCCGAGCGCAGCGTCGCCGCCACCAAGAGCTACCTCGCCGCATTGGCTGCGATCCTGCACCTGTGCGCGCGCTGGCACGGCGACGCCAAGCTGGTCGCCGCGTTGGAAGCGCTACCCGATTCGCTGCGCCAGGGCTGGGACGCGGACTGGTCGGCGCTGACCGATGGCCTGGTCGACGCGCACAACCTGTTCGTGGTCGGCCGCGGTTTCGGTTTCGCCGCCGCGCTGGAAGCCGCGCTGAAGTTCAAGGAAACCTGCGGCCTGCACGCCGAGGCGTTCAGCGCCGCCGAGGTGAAGCACGGCCCGATGGCGCTGGTCGGCCCGCACTTCCCGGTGCTGTGCTTCGCCCAGGACGATGGCACGCTGGACAGCACGCTGGTGGTAGCGGACGAGTTCCGCCACCGAGGCGCGCAAGTGCTGGTGGCCGCCCCGGGCCGCTGCGGCGAAGGCTTCCTGCCGCTGGCGGCCGGTTTGCCTGCGCTGTGCACGCCACTGCTCACCATCCAGAGCTTCTACCGCGCCACCAGCGGCCTGGCGCTGCGCCGCGGCTTCAATCCCGACGTGCCGCCGCACCTCAACAAGGTCACCGAGACGGTGTGAGGGACGGCCTGTGGCCGTCCCTCACACCGGATCCGCGGCCAACGGACGGGCCGCACGTCAGACGTACTCAACGCGTGCGCCTGACGGAGTCCGGGCCAGCCGAAGGCAGGCCCGGGCGAGCCGTGGGAAGTGCCAGATGCGCCTCCCACGGCGTCGATAAAGGCTCTGGCTCGACCACCCCGCCATAGCGCAACACCCACTCCGTCGCAAAGGCGCCGCCCATGACCATCGCCCTCACGAATGCCCGCGT
Source organism: Rhodanobacter sp. (assembly GCA_027450005.1). Classification (GTDB taxonomy): domain Bacteria; phylum Pseudomonadota; class Gammaproteobacteria; order Xanthomonadales; family Rhodanobacteraceae; genus Rhodanobacter_A. The sequence goes on from DAIDKO010000041.1 coordinate 11,881, forward strand.
CCTCACCACCCATGGCTGGCGCGAGGATCTCGCGGTGCTGGTCGAGGGCGAACGCATCGCCGCACTGCTGCCGTCCGAGCACGCCGCGGTGCGCGCCGCGCAGGCGCAGGACTTGGCCGGCGCGTTGCTGGTGCCGGGCTTCATCGACACCCAGGTGAACGGCGGCGGCGGTGCCCTGTTCAATGCCGCGCCCACGGTGGAAACCATCCGCACCATCGGCGCCGCGCACCGCAGGTTCGGAACCACCGGCTTCCTGCCCACGCTGATCAGCGACAGCACGGAGACCCTGTGCGCCGCGCTGGCGGCAGTCGAGCAGGCCTTCGAAGAGGGCGTGCCGGGCCTCCTCGGCGTGCACCTGGAAGGCCCGTATCTCGCGCCCGAGCGCAAGGGCGTGCACGACCCGAAGTGGTTCCACGTGCCGGGCGAAGAGGAGCTCGCCCTGCTGTGCGCGCCGCATCGCGGCGTGCGGCTGGTGACGCTGGCGCCCGAGCGGGTACCGCACGAGCTCATCGCGCGGCTGGCTGCCGCCGGCGTGATCGTCAACGCTGGCCATACCGCTGCCGACCATGCCACGATCTGCGCCGCGCTGGCCGCCGGCGTACGCGGCTTCACCCACCTGTTCAACGCGATGACGCCGCTGGGCAGCCGCGAGCCCGGCGTGGTTGGCGCGGCGCTGGGTGACCCCGGCAGCTGGTGCGGCATCATCGTCGACGGTCATCACGTGCATCCAGCCAGCCTGCGCACCGCTGTTGTCGCCAAGCCGCGCGGCAAGACGTTGCTGGTTACCGATGCGATGCCGCCGGTGGGCGCGGACGATCCCCGCTATGTACTCAACGGCGAGACCATCGTCGCCAAGGACGGTATCTGCCAGACCGCGGACGGCGTGCTCGCCGGTTCCGCGCTGGATATGGCCGCTGCCGTGCGCAACAGCGTGACCATGCTAGGCCTGCCGCTGGACGAGGCGGTGCGCATGGCCAGCGCCTACCCCGCCGATTTCCTCGGCCTGGGCGCCAGTCACGGCCGCATCGCGGTGGGCTATCGCGCCGACCTGGTGGCGATGGACGGCGACTGCACCGTGCAGCGCAGCTGGATCGCCGGCCGCTCCGCGTGAGACGAGCCGCACGGTCGCGTCCCGCGGACGGCTGCCCGAAGCCGGCGACCTGCTAGACTCCGCGCCGTCCAGGTGTCCCGGCGGCCATGCCACCGGGATGAAACGGGAAGCCGGTGCGCGGTGTTCCACACCGCAAGGCCGGCGCTGCCCCCGCAACGGTAAGCGAGCAAATGCACGGCCATCTGCCACTGTGCCCGAGGCACGGGAAGGCGCCGCGCAGGACGTCGTAGACGGCGTCGCCCGCGAGCCCGGAGACCGGCCCGGACAAGACTGCTGGCGCGCGGTGGGCGCGGCCGGACAGACGCGTCCGGCGTTGCCGTGCCTGCCTGTTTCCGAGCCTTGTCTATCGTTCCCGGTCCATTGAACACGATGCCGTGCGCGGGTGCGCGGACGAGGAACGAAACATGAAAATGACTTTGCTGGCGGCGGCGTTGCTGAGCTGCTTGGCTACCGCCCACGCAGCCGACCAGGACCGCGCCAGCGCGCTGGATCCGGTAGTGGTCACCGCCACGCGCACCGCGGTCACCGCCGACGACGCACTGTCGTCGGTCACGGTGATCACCCGCGCGGATATCCAGCGGCTGCAGCCGGCATCACTGATCGACCTGCTCACCGGCCTGCCGGGCATCAATTTCACGCAGAGCGGCGGCATCGGCCAGCAAAGCTCGCTGTTCGTACGCGGCACCAACTCCGACCACACGCTGGTGCTGGTCGACGGCGTGCGCATCGGCTCGGTCACCGCCGGCCTCGCTTCGCTGGAGCAGATCCCGGTGGAGCAGATCGAGCGCATCGAGATCGTGCGCGGTCCTCGCTCCAGCCTGTACGGCGCCGACGCGATCGGCGGCGTGATCCAGATCTTTACTCGTCACGGCCGGCCTGGCGGCGGCATCGCACCGTCGCTCAGCACGACCGCTGGCAGCCGCGGCCTGTTCGGCAGCGAGGCGGGCCTGTCCGGCGGCGATGCCCATGCCTGGTACAACCTCAGCCTTGGCGGCGAATACACCAGCGGCTTCCCGGGGTGCAGGATGGGCGCAGCCGAGGCGATGGCCGGTTGCTTCGTCGACGATCCCCGCAACGACGCCTACCGCAACTGGAACGGCGCGGCGAACGCGGGCTATCGCTGGGACAACGGCACCGAGTTGGCCTTCACCTGGCTGCGCAGCAAGAACGATGTCGAATACGCCGGTAGTCCATACGGCGGCAACGACGCCGTCAACGAGCAGCGCGTGGCCGGCGCGCGGCTGAGCTTCTCGCCGCTCGCGGCATGGAAGGTCACGCTTAACGCGGGTCAGAGCCGCGATCTAGCCACCACCTACTATCAGGGCACCTACTACGGCACGTATTACCCGTGGGCGCAGACCGGCTACTCCAACTCGCGGCGCAACCAAGCTTCGTGGCAGAACGACATCGCGCTGGCCCCGGACCAGTTGCTGACGGTGGGCGTGGACTGGCAGCAGGAACAGGTCGACAGCAGCACCGGCTACCTGGCCAACCGGCGCGACGACACCGGCGCCTACGCGCAATACCAGGGCACCTTCGGCCGCAACGAAGTGCAGTTTTCCGCGCGCCGCGACCACGAACAGCAGTACGGCGACCACGACACCGGCGCGGCGGCCTGGGGTTACCACTTCGACCACGGCCTGCGTGTTTACGCCAGCTACGGCACGGCCTTCCACGCGCCGACCTTCAACGACCTGTACTACCCGCCCTACTACGGCATCCCCTCGGCCAACCCCGACCTCAAGCCGGAGAAGTCGCGCAGCGCCGAAATCGGCGTGGCGCAACAGTCGGGCGCGTGGAACTGGGGCTTGAGTGCCTACCAGACCCGGATCGACGACCTGATCCTGCTGGACCCCAGCCAGAACTACGTTCCGTTCAACGTCAGCAAGGCGCGCATCCGCGGCTTGGAAGGTCAGGCCGGCGCGAACCTTGACGGCTGGCAGCTGCAGGGTTACCTCACGCTGCAGCAGCCGAAGGACGTCGGCAACGCCACCGCGGACGCGAACAGCGGCAACCTGCTGCCGCGCCGGCCGGAGCGCATGGCGCGCATCGACCTCGACCGCCGCTTCGGCGCCTTCGGCCTGGGCGCCACCTGGTATGCCGCGGGGCACAGCTACGACGATGCCGCCAACACGCACCGCCTCGGCGGCTACAGCACGCTGGCGCTTCGCGCGAGCTGGCACTTCACGCCGGAGTGGCAGGTCGAGGCCAGGCTGGCCAATGCCTTCGACCGCCACTACGAGACCGTGTACTACTTCAACCAACCCGGCCGCAGCTGGTACCTGACCCTGCGCTACAGCCCCGCCGTGCATTGACGCGCCTGCGCGTTCGCGACCTCCCGGTGCCTGGCGCCGGGAGGTCGCAGATGGGCCTTACAGGATGCCCTTCACTCCCGCGCCGAACGCGGTGATCAGCCGCGTGTAGATCAGCTTCGGCGAGAGCGCCACGTCGGGGAAGTCGCCGACCGGCGTGTAGCAATGCTGGAACTTAGGGTTGTCGGGGGCGAGCGGTGCGCAGCCGGGCTTGATCTCGTAGCTGGTGGCGTAGCGAAACGGCCACAGGTCGAACAGCGGCAGGCGTGAGGAGAGGTTGCCCATGGCAAGGCTGAGGTCGCCCAGCACGGGGATGCCGGGTTTGCGCCTGGCGATGGTCCAGGCGTTCTGCGGCAAGGTGTCCTCAAGGATGGAGTCGCGCACCTCGCTGGCGAAGCGCGGATCCTGCACGATCACGCCGGCCTCGGTGTTGTAGTGGTCGGAGCGCGGATCGAAGTTGTGCGAGCCGACCATGGCGAAGCGATCGTCGACCACTATCGACTTGGCGTGCAGGCTGAAGCGGCGGCCGGTGCTGCGCAGCGGCGCCGGCCGGTTGCTGCTGCCGTGGCTGCCGAACAGGCCGGGGCGGCGCTCGTTGCCGGGGAAGTGGCGCTGCCGCCCCACCGTCGGCGCGATGGGCTGTCCGGCGGGACCTTCGTCACTGGCCTCGTTCGCTTCCTCGAACGCCTCCTCGGCGCTGTCCGCGTGTGGCTTCAACTCGTGGATCTGGAAACCATACTCGGTGAGATAGCGGCGGCGGTGCTTGTAGGAGAGCGCGTAGACCGCGAACGCGTCGGTGGCGGCGAGCGAGTTGGTGGAGACGATGATGGCGGGCGGCGGCTTGTGCTTGTGCAGGCGCTTGAAGATGGATTGCGCACGGCTGCTCATCACCAGGTAGGGCGTCTGCAGCACCACCTCGTGCTTGGCACTGGCGACCATGCTCATCAGGTGCGCGGTGAGTTCATCGGCGCTGCGCCGGGTCGGTTCGTCGGTCTTGGCCGGCAGGTCGCTGAGGTAGTTCACCTTGCTCACGTGCAGAGTGTCGTCGCCTATCCAGGCGGCGAGCCAGTCGGGATCCTCCGCCTCCGCTTGCACACGCGCCACCCGCGCCGGATCCGTGTAGTGCGGCGCGGGCCAGCCGGGCGGAGTGCTGTCGCTGCGGATGCGCCGGTTGACGTCGCGCAGCCGGATCAGCGGCACGGAACGCTTGTGGTGCCAGAACAGCGCGAAGCTGGCGGCCATCTCCCTGCCCACCGGGCCACCCGCCATCACGTCGCGGTCGAGGTAGTCGAAGTCGGGATCCCAGTTGAAGTAGCGATTCTGGTAGTTGCGTCCGCCGGTGATGCCGATGGTGTTGTCCACCAGCAACAGCTTGTTGTGCATGCGCTGGTTGAATTTCATGAAGCAGCAGAGGATGCCGGCGGCGAACTCCAGCGGCGGTGTCTGCGCGTCCTGGAACGTGGGGTTGTACAGCTTCACTTGGAGGTTGGGGCTGACCCGCGCGAGCCGGTCGAGCAGGCCGAGGTTGTCGAAGGAGAACAACTGGTCGGCGAGGATGCGGACCTTCACCCCGCGCCGCGCCGCCTGTACCAGCTCGTTGAGCACGAGCTGGCCGATGTCGTCCTCGTCCCAGATGTAAGTCTGCACGTCGATGCTGTGCTGCGCGGCGCGGATCAGGCTGATGCGCGCCGCCAGTGCGGCCTCGCTGTCGTCCAGCAGGGTGACGGTGTTGACTGGGTGGCTGGGCGTGGAGTCGGCCAGCGCCTGCTGCGCGGCGGCCAACAGGGGCGAGGGCTTGGCGCAGCGGTCGGCCTGATGGCAAGTGTCCGCGCGGCCGGGGCTGGCGGCGACGATGGCGCCAGCTTCGCGGATCTGGGCGCGGCTCAGCGAGCAGCCTTGCAGCAGCACGGCGAGCAGCAGCAGGGGGGCGAGCAACCAGCGGAACGTCATGTGCGGTGGGGTCGGCGAGGCGTCAGGCCCCGGGCAGGCCGCGGTGAGACAGGGCCGGGGCGGTTTCGTTCACCGCCGCCGGACGGCGGTGGCGGGGGGCGGATTCAACGCGGGGACCAGAACGCGTCGAGACGGGCGCAGGCCGGCTCAAGCGCGCCATTGAGATGCAAAACCGCCAGTCCACACGGTGGCATGCCGCGGAATTCGTCCGAGCGGCCTTCCACCAGCAGCGCCACCAGTCGCTCGATGCCGGGATTGTGGCCCACCAGCAACACGGTGCCGGCATCGGCGTGCTGGTCGAGCAGGGCGAGCAGTTCGCCCGGCGTGGCATCGTAGATTTCGCCGGCTTCCAGCGGCGACGGCGCATCGGCCAGTGCGGCCAGCGCGAGCTGCGCGGTCTCCATGGTGCGCCGTGCCGGCGAACACAGCACGCGCTGCGGCCGGGCGCCGTGGTTGACCAGCCACGTGCCGGCATCCTCCGCTTCGCGCCGGCCATGCGCGCTCAGCGCGCGTTGGCGGTCGTCGCCGCCGTCGGCGGACTCGGCTTCGGCATGGCGCAGCAGGATCAGTTCGTGCATGGAGGACTCCGTGAATGGTGATGGGCGTGGCAAGTTCAGGCTGCCTGGCGCTTGATCCAGCGCAACAGCGGCTTCCAGTCTTCCTGATGGCTGCGCACCTGTTCGGACTGGTAGTCGAAGATGCCCTTGCCGAGCGAGGCAAGCAGCACATAGGCCTGGCTGTCGCGCAGTTGGGCGACGATGGGGAACGGGGACTCGGCGGCGAGCTGCTGCACCGCGTCCTGGCTGGCGTGGGTCCGCGGCTTGAGACGGTTCGCCACCAGTGCCACCGGCAATTTGCCGTTGCGGATCCGCTTGATCGCCTGCAGCTCGCCGAGGAACTGCAGGGTGGCGTCGAGGTCGAAACTGGATGGAAGCACCGGCACCAGCAGCACGCTGGCTATTTCCACGAAGGGCTCCAGTTCGCTTTCGCCTACGCCGGCTGGCGTGTCGATCAGCAATTGCCGGGTGTCGGCGGGCACTTTCTGCAGCACCTTTCGGCTGCCTTCCAGGCCGAGCACGCCGGGCACGTTGTCAGGCCGGCGTCCGGCCCAACGGTAGCTGGAACCCTGGCGATCGACATCTGCGATGGCGGTGTTCTGCCCGGCCTGCGCCCAGTGCGACGCCAGTTGCGTCGCCAGCGTGCTCTTGCCGCACCCGCCCTTGCTGCTTGCCACCAGCGTCGTAAGCATGGGACACCTCGTCGCGAAGGTTGGCGCAAGCCTAACCGCTAAGCGCGATCAAGGGGAGGGTGTTGATGCCGAGGTGTCCTGCGCCGCGTCGGCGGATTGTGGCTGCCAGTTGCCCGGCGCGGTCAGCGAGATGCCGCGACCGCGCAGCACGGCGGTGATCTGGGACATCTCGGTGCCGCCCTGCCGGGCGGTGGCCAGCAGCAGCCGTGCCAGTGCGGGGTCGTCCTGCGCCCGCAGCGCCAGCTGCGAGTAGTTCTGCACCTGCCAAGTCAGGTCGCGGCGCTGCTGTCGCGCAGAAGCCTGCTGGGCAGGGTCGCCGAGTACTTCGCACAGGTGCAGGCCCAGCGAGCGCGACAACGGGCTGGAACCCCATTCCATCAGCTTGCCGAGCCGCAGGCAGTCGGCCTTGCGCGCCGCATTGTCGCCGGCGCCGTCGCACATCTGGGCCGCCACCGGCAGCACCGGGCGAGGCTGCAGCCTGGCGTTGGCCAGCACCAGCAGCGCCTGCACGCCGGCCGGCCCGCCGGCCCCCTGCGTTGCCGCAGGCGGAGGCAGCGTGCCCACCACGCTGGCCAGCGCAGTGAGGCTGCTGCCGGTGTAGTCGTCGTAGAGCTTGCTGGCGGCGGCTTTGGCGAGATCAGCGCGCGCAGCCTTGGATTTCACATCGCGCGTGTCGATGTCCAGCTTGAGCAGCCAAACGGCCGCATTGTCCGGCGCCTGCTCGGTGAGTTTGTGCAGCGCCGTCGGGTTGGGACAGGCGTCGCCCCGGGTGTCGCAGTCGGCGAGGCGCGCCCATTGCACGGCAGGGCCGGCGTCGCTGGCGGCGACGGCCCGGTCGATCAGCGCGTGGAAACTGGCGCCCTTGCCCTGCCGAGGCAGCGGCCGGGCCAGCAGCGCCGCACCCAGCAGCGGCTGCGCCTCGGCGCGCAAGGCCAGCACGCTGACCAGGTCGCGCTGGAACGACTGCAATGCATGGGCGCGGGCCTGGCCGGCGTCGGGCGGGCTCGTGTCGCCCGCAACGGCGCGTGCCGCAGCCAGCGACAGAACGCAAGCAAGGGCGAGGCATCGCCATCCACGCATGAGGTGCTCCAGCAGTCGCCGAGGCCGCCAGCTTAGCGGTCGAGCTTCCGGGATGCTCTGAACGGTTTCTAAGCCGTGGGTCCTGGCGTTGAACGCATGCGAGGCTGGGTTGTTAGGATGGCGGTCCGATTGCGCGCGCGCGCAGCACCCACCGCAGGGGGCGAAAGACAGCCGTGGATCATTTTTCGAGCTTTGCCGGCGGCGCGCCGTGGTTTGCCGGCTGGGGCACGCTGGCGCTAATCAACGCCGGGCTTGCGCAGGGCAAGAACCGCAGCGGCCTGCTGTGGTTCTTGCTGTCGTTGCCGTTCGGCCCGCTGGCGACGCTGGTGCTTGTACTGCTGCCCAAGGCGCGCGCCAAGCTGTTCTGAGCGCTCAGTCCCCCAGCGCCTCACGCATGAATTCCGGCTGCGCCAGCGCAGCCTTGTGGATCTCGGCGTTGTAATAACGGGTGGGGAAGTTCTTGGCCGAGGCGCCGCGCTCGCGGAAGCCGCTGAGGTCGCCAACCTTGCGCGCCATGGTGCAGCTCCACCAACCGGTGGGATAGCAGGGCTGCGGGAACGACAGCGTCCTCACCGCGCTGAAGCCGGCGGTGCGCATCGCCGCACGCATCGACTTGATCAGTTCGATGTGCGCCAGCGGCGATTCGCTCTGCTGCACCAGCAGGCCGCCGTGGCGCAGCGCCTTGAAGCAGCTGGCGTAGAACGCAGCGTTGAACAGGCCCTCGGCCGGACCCACCGGGTCGGTGGAGTCCACGATCACCAGGTCGATCGATTCCGGCTCAGCCTCGGCCATGTACTTGATGCCGTCGATAAACAGCAGTTCGGCGCGCGGGTCGTGGTTCGATTCGCACAGCTCGGGAAAGTACTGCTCGGCGAGGCGGGTGACGCGCTCGTCGATCTCCACCTGCACGGCATGTTCCACTTCCTCGTGCTTCAGCACCTCGCGCAGGGTGCCGCAGTCGCCGCCGCCGATGATCACCACGCGCTTGGCGCGCGCATGGGTGAACAGGGCCGGGTGGGTCATCATCTCGTGGTAGAGGAAGTTGTCGCGGCTGGTGAGCATCACGCAGCCGTCGATCACCATCAGCTTGCCCCAGTCGGTGGTCTGGTGGATCTCGATGGTCTGGAACGGGGTCTTCTCCGCGTGCAGCAGTTGCTCGGTGCGGAAGCCGATGGAGGAGCCGGAGGCCTGGTGGGCCTCGGTGAACCAGCTGGTCTGCTGCGACATGGGTGTTCCTGGGGATGGACGCGGTTTGGCCGCGCATTGTAGCCGAGCTGTAGCGGATGGGCTGTTACAATGGGCACTTCCGGCGTGCCGCGCGCGCCGGCTGGTGCGATCGGCCCCGCGGCGTGCGAGGCTTCCGGCCCTTCGTGCTCACTTGCGTCAAGGCTCGCCGCTGCGACGACATGCCTTCTTCCGTTTGCACAAGGAGACTCTCCATGTCGAAGCCCTGGACCGCGGCCGATGCGCGCCACACCTATGCCGTGACCCATTGGGGCGACGGTTACGTCGACGTCGGCGAAGACGGCGACATCGTGATCCGCCCCCAAGGACCGCGCGGCCCCGCGCTGTCGCTGCCGGCCATCGTCGGGCGCGCCTGTGCTGAGGGGCTGCGGCTGCCGCTGCTGGTGCGCTTCCCGGACATCCTCGCCGACCGCTTGGCAAGGCTGCAGGCCGCCTTCGCCAAGGCCATCGCCGAGTGGCACTACGCGGCCGGCTATACGGCCATCTACCCGATCAAGGTGAACCAGCAACGCGGCGTGGCCGGCGAGCTGGTCGCCGCTGGCGCCGAAGGCTTCGGCCTGGAAGCCGGCTCCAAGCCCGAGCTGATGGCGGTGCTGGCGATGGCGCGGCCCGGCTCCGTCGTCATCTGCAACGGCTACAAGGACCGCGAATACATTCGCCTTGCGCTGATCGGCAAAAAGCTGGGCCTGCGCGTGCACATCGTGATCGAGAAGCTGTCGGAACTCGACCACGTGTTCGCCGAGGCCAAGGCGCTGGGCGTGGAACCGCTGCTTGGCGTGCGCGTGCGTCTTGCCTCGATCGGTGCTGGCAAGTGGCAGAACACCGGTGGCGACAAGGGCAAGTTCGGGCTGTCGCCAGCGCAGGTGCTAACCCTGGTCGAGCGGCTGAGAGCGGCCGGGCTCAAGCACACGCTGAGGCTGCAGCACTTCCACATGGGTTCGCAGATCTCCAACGTGCGCGACATCGCCAACGGCATGCGCGAGGCCACGCGTTATTTCGTCGAGCTCACCCGCATGGGCGTACCGCTGGAGATTGTCGACGTCGGTGGCGGTCTTGGTGTCGACTACGAAGGCTCGCGCTCGCGCAGCCACAACTCGATCAACTACTCGATCGAGCAGTATGCCGCCACCATCGTGCAGTCACTGGCCGAAGCGGTGGAAGCGGAGGGTCTGAATGCGCCGCACATCCTGACCGAGGCCGGCCGTGCGATGACCGCGCACCATGCGGTGCTGGTGGTCAATGTAAGCGAGGTGGAAGAGGTGCCGCAGGGCACGATCCCCGCGCCGGCTGGCGACGAGCCGGCGGTGCTGCGCCGCCTGCGCGAGGTGTACACGGAACTCGATCAGCGCCCGGCGCTGGAGCTGTTCCACGAGGCCCAGCACCACCTCGCCGAAGGCCAGGCGCTGTACGCGCTGGGACAGCTGGCGCTCGCCGACCGCGCGCGGCTGGACGAGATGTACTACGCCGTCGCCAACGCGGTGCGCGCGCGCCTGCTGCCGGGCGAACGCTCGCATCGCGCCGCGCTGGACGAGCTGGACGAGAAGCTGGTGGACAAGTACTTCGTGAACTTCTCGGTGTTCGAGTCGGTGCCGGACGTCTGGGCGATCGACCAGATCTTCCCGATCGCGCCGATCGCCCGGCTGGACGAGGCACCGACGCGGCGCGGCGTGATCGTCGACCTCACCTGCGACTCCGACGGCCGCATCGACGACTACGTCGACGCCGAGGGAGTCGACGTGAGCCTGCCGCTGCACGCGCTGCGCGAGGGCGAGAGCTACCGGCTCGGCATCTTCATGGTCGGCGCCTACCAGGAGACGCTCGGCGACATCCACAACCTGTTCGGCGACACCGATGCGGTGAACGTGCGGGTGGACGGCGACTCGTTCGTTTTCGCGCACAAGCGCCGCGGCGACACCACCGACCTGATGCTGGACTACGTAGGCTACGACCTGGAAGCGTTGCGGCGGAGCTACCGCGAACGCATCGCAGCCGCAGGCATCGCAGGCGAGCCGGCCGAGGCGCTGTATCGCGTGCTGGATGGTGGGCTGACCGCGTACACCTATCTCGCCGAAGAGGTGCGCTGAAGTCGCGGCCCCTGCCTAGCGCTTGCGTTCGCGCGACGCCCCCAGCTTGCGCGTGAGCGTGTTGCGACCCACGCCCAGCGCCAGGGCCGCGTTCTGTCGGTGTCCGCCGTGCACCGCCAGGGCCGCTTCCAGCAGCACGCGGTCCAGCGTCTCGCGGGCGCGGGCGTGGATGTCCGCTTCGCCCTCGGCCAGCGCCTGCGTAGCCCACGTGCGCAGCGCGTCGCTCCAGTCGCCGACTGCGCCCGACGTGGGTGATGCGCCCAGGTCGGCGGGCAGGATTTCCGCGCCCGGCGCGATCACCGCCAGGCGTCGGCAGAGGTTCTCCAGCTCGCGCACGTTACCGGGAAAGTCGCGCTGCGCCAGTGCCTTCAAGGTGGTCTTGGCGAAGCGCTTCGGCGGCAGCCGGAGTTCCTGCGCGACGGCGGCGAGGAAGTGCCGCGCCAGCAGCGGGATGTCCTCGCGCCGCTCGCGCAGCGCAGGCAGCGCGATGCGCACCACGTCGAGGCGATGCTTGAGGTCGGCTCGGAACTGCCCACTGGCCACGCGTGCGTCGAGGTCCTGGTGGGTGGCGGCGACGATGCGCACGTTGCAGCGGATCAATTCGCGACCGCCTACGCGGTAGAACTCGCCGCCGGCAAGCACGCGCAGCAGGCGCGTCTGTAGCGTCAGCGGCATGTCGCCGATTTCGTCGAGGAACAGCGTGCCGCCCTCGGCCTGTTCGAAGCGGCCGGCCACGCGCCGCGTGGCGCCGGTGAAGGCGCCGGCCTCGTGGCCGAACAGCTCACTCTCCAGCAGTTCGGACGGAATGGCTGCGGTATTCAATGCCACGAAGGGCTGCGCGCGCCGCACGCTTTCCTCATGCAGCGCGCGTGCCACCAGTTCCTTGCCGGTGCCGGTCTCGCCGGTGACCAGTACGTTGAGGTCGCTGGCCGCCACGCGGCCGATCAGGCGGAATACCTCGCGCATCGCCGCGCTTTCGCCCAGCAGCGCGTGCGCGGGAGCCGGAGCCGGTGCGGCTGGTACCGCGGCCTCTGTGCCGTCGGCGAGCACGCGGCGTACCGTGGCCACCGCATGGTCGAGGTCAAAGGGTTTGGCGAGGTAGTCCGTGGCGCCCGCGCGATAGGCCGCGGCGGTGGTGGCCACGTCAGTGAACGCGCTCATCACGATCACCGGACCGATGCCGCGCGCCTGCAGCTCCGCCAGCAAGGCTAGCCCATTTTCGCCCGGCATTCGCACGTCGGTGATCAGCAGCGCTGGGCGGGCCTTGCGCAGTGCGGCGCGCACCGCGTCCGCCGCATCAAACTCGCGAACGGCAAGGCCGGCGTCTCGCAGCGCTGCGGCCAGCACGAAGCGTACGCCGCGGTCGTCGTCGGCGATCCAGATGTCATTACTCATGCCCACGCTCCAGCGGCAGGTACAGCGAAAACACCGTCTCGCCGGGGCGGCTGGTGCAGCGCAGTTCGCCGCCGTGTTCCAGGACGATTTCGCGCGACAGCGCCAGGCCGAGGCCAGTGCCGTCGGCGCGACCGGACACCAGCGGCTCGAACAGCGTCCCGTGCAACTCCACGGGCACGCCCGGGCCGTCGTCTATCACGTCCAGGCGCACGGCGCTGCGCAGCACTCGGGTACCGGCGCGCACGCCGTGCTCGGCGCGCGTGCGCAGTACCAGCGTGCGCGCACCGGCCTCCACCGCGTTGCGCGCGAGGTTGAGCAGCACCTGCAGCAGGCGATCCGCGTCGCCGCGCACGTCCGGCAGGCTCGGGTCGTAGTCGAGGCGTAGCCGCGGCGGCGAGGGTTCGGCCTGCAGCAGCTCGCCCAAGCGGTCGAGCAACTGGTGGATGCCCACTGCGCCCAGCCGTACCGCGCCATCGTGATGCAGCAGCCGGTTCGCGAGCTTGGCGAGGCGGTCCGCCTCGTCGATGATGAGTCCGGCCAATGCCTGCAGCTCCGCGCCTTCCACCCGCCGCTGCAGCAGTTGCGCCGCACCGCGCAGGCCCGCCAGCGGGTTCTTCACCTCGTGCGCGAAGCCGCGCAGCGTGGCGGACAACGGCGACGCGGTACGCGAGCGCTGGGCCAGCGCATGCACCTCGACCAGCAGTCCGCCCTCGCCATCGGGTTGCAGGCTGACATCGGCTTCGAGCGTGCGCTCGTCGAACGCGTAGAGCGCGACCTCGCGCAATTGTACGAAGCGTGCCTCGTCCAGCGCTCGCTGCGCCTGGGCCAGGGCGTCCGGCGAACACAGCCACAGCGACAACGGCTGGCCCACCGCGCTGCGCATGCCGCTGGCCAGCAATTCCGCCAGCGCGCCGTTGAGCCAGCGCACGCGCAGATCTGCGTCGACCTGGGCTACCCCGGTCGCCAGTTGCTCCGCCCAACGCTGCCATGGCTGTGCTTTCATTGCACCATCTTGATGGTTGCCCCATTTTGGTGCAAGAAGGATGCATCACTTCTCGCCCGTCGAAACGGCGAAGGGGAAGGCTCGCGCCCTCCCCCTCGCATGCCGGGCACGGCGTGTACGTTTTTACAGCGCGTAGTACATCTGGAATTCCAGCGGGTGCGTGCTGGCGCGGAAGCGGGTGACTTCCTGCATCTTCAGGTCGATGTAGGCGTCGATGAAGTCATCGGTGAACACGCCACCGGCCTTGAGGAAGTCCCTATCCTTGTCCAGCGCTTCCAGCGCCTGGTCGAGGCTGGAGCACACCTGCGGGATGTTCTTTTCCTCTTCCGGCGGCAGATCGTAGAGATCCTTGTCGGCCGGGGCACCCGGATCGATCTTGTTAAGGATGCCGTCGAGGCCGGCCATCATCAGCGCGGTGAACACCAGGTAGCCGGAGTTCATCGGGTCGGGGAAGCGCACCTCGATGCGGCGGCCCTTCGGGCTGGCCACGTACGGGATGCGGCAGCTCGCCGAGCGGTTGCGCGCGGAGTAGGCCAGCATCACCGGCGCCTCGAAGCCCGGCACCAGGCGCTTGTAGCTGTTGGTGGTGGAGTTGGCGAAGGCGTTGATCGCCTTGGCGTGCTTGAAGATGCCGCCGATGTACCACAACGCGGTCTGGCTGAGGCCGCCGTACAGGTCGCCGGCGAACAGGTTCTCGCCGTTCTTGGCCAGCGACTGGTGCACGTGCATGCCCGAGCCGTTGTCGCCCACGATGGGCTTGGGCATGAAGGTGACGGTCTTGCCGTTCTGGTGCGCCACGTTCTTGATGACGTACTTCATCGTCAGTAGATCGTCGGCCTTCTTCACCAGCGTGTTGAACTTCACACCGATTTCGCACTGGCCGGCGTTGGCCACTTCGTGGTGGTGCACTTCGACTTGCTGGCCCAGCGACTCCAGCACCTTGCACATGTCGGCACGCAGATCGCCCAGCGAGTCGACCGGGCTGACCGGGAAGTAGCCGCCCTTTACGCCGGGACGGTGGCCCGAATTGCCTTCGTCGTACTTGAAGCGCGAGCTCCAGGTAGCTTCCTGCGACTCGATTTCGTAGAACACGCGGCCCATGTCGTTCTGCCAGCGCACGGAATCGAAGATGAAGAACTCCGGCTCCGGCCCGAAGAAGGCGGTGTCGGCGATGCCGGTGGACTTCAAGTAGGCTTCGGCACGCTTGGCGATGGAGCGGGGATCGCGGCCATAGGCCTGCATGGTGCTCGGTTCGAGCACGTCGCAATGCAGGACGAGTTGGGTGTGCTGGCTGAACGGGTCGAGGTAGGCGGTGTCCGGATCGGGCATCAGGATCATGTCCGACTCGTTGATGCCCTTCCAGCCGCTGATCGACGAACCGTCAAACATCTTGCCGTCCTCGAACGTGCCTTCGTCGATGGCGTGCGCGGGGAAGGTGACGTGATGGTGCTTGCCGAGCATGTCGGCAAAACGGAAGTCGACGAACTCGACCTCGTGTTCAACGATCAGGTCGAGCACTTTCTTGGC
>DAIDKO010000042.1 GCA_027450005.1 Rhodanobacter sp.
CCGCTGGCCGATTCGGCGGCAGGCACCAGTTTCGTGGCGCGCTGCAGGTTCATCACGTCCACGTCGTATTCGTGTACGTGCTGCTCCAGCGCCGCGCCCAGCTTCGGGCCTTCGGTGTAGGGCACGGAGATGAAGTTCTCGATGCCCATGGTGTCCAGCACCTGGCCGCCGAAGCGCTCGGCCGCCAGGCCGGTGCGGATACCCTTGCGTGCGGCATAGATCGCCGCCGCGGCGCCCGCCGGGCCGCCGCCGATCACCAGCACGTCGAATGCCTGCTTCGCCTTGATCTTTTCGGCCTCGCGCGCGGCGGTGCCGGTATCCAGCCGGGCGACGATCTGCTCCAGGCTCATGCGGCCCTGGTCGAACATCTCCCCGTTGAGGAACACGGTAGGCACCGACATCACCTGCCGCTGTTCCACTTCCTGCTGGAACAGCGCGCCGTCGATGGCGACGTGCTTGATGTTGGGGTTGAGCACGCTCATCAGGTTGAGCGCCTGCACCACGTCCGGGCAGTTCTGGCAGGACTGCGAGAAATAGGTCTCGAAGCGGTATTCGCCATCGAGGTTGCGCACCTGCTCGATGGTCTCGGCCGCGGCCTTGGAAGGATGTCCGCCCACCTGCAGCAGCGCGAGTACCAGTGAGGTGAACTCGTGGCCCATCGGGATGCCGGCGAAACGCACGCCGACGTCGGTACCGACGCGATTGATTGCGAACGAAGGCCTGCGCGGCTCGCTGTCGTCGCGGCGCAGCGTGATCTTCTCCGACATCGCGGCGATCTCGGCGAGCAGTTCGCCCAGTTCGCGCGATTTGGCGCCGTCGTCGAGCGCGGCGACCAGTTCGATCGGCTGGGTGAGTTTTTCCAGGTAGCCCTTCAGCTGGGTCTTGATGGCTTCGTCGAGCATGGCAACCACTCCGGAACGGATGGATGGGCGGAATCGGGATGGGAAGAGGGGCGCTTGTGTGAGCGGCCTGCGCCCGTGGGGAGTGGGCGGGCGGGGGAGCGGTGCCCGGCGCAGGCCGCTGACACAAGCATCCCTGGCGGGAGATGGAACCGGGCGCACCGCGCCCGGTTCCGGTACGGCGGGTGGATCAGATCTTGCCGACCAGGTCCAGCGAGGGCGCCAGGGTCTTCTCGCCTTCCTTCCACTTCGCCGGGCACACCTCGTTCGGGTGGGCGGCGACGTACTGGGCGGCCTTGAGCTTGCGCAGCGTCTCGGTGACGTCGCGGGCGATCGCGTTGTCGTGGATCTCCAGCGTCTTGATCACGCCTTCCGGATTGATGATGAAGGTGCCGCGCAGGGCCAAGCCTTCTTCCTCGATGTGCACGTCGAAGGCGCGGGTCAGCTGGTGGGTCGGGTCGCCGACCAGGGCGAACTTGGCCTTGCCCACCGCCGGCGAGGTCTCGTGCCACACCTTATGCGAGAAATGCGTGTCGGTGGTGACCACGTACACCTCGGCGCCGGCCTTCTGGAACTCGGCGTAATGCTCCGCGGCGTCCTCGACCTCGGTCGGGCAATTGAAGGTGAATGCCGCCGGCATGAAGATCACGACGGACCACTTGCCCTTCAGGCTGGCGTCGGTCACTTCGATGAACTTGCCGTCCTTGAACGCCTGGGCCTTGAACGGTTTGATTTGGGTGTTGATCAAAGACACGTGCTCGTCTCCTTCGACTGGGTGGATGGGGAAATCGATGGGCTCATTGTAGGCGGCGGAATTTGATCATTCCAATTGATTGTCGAGATATTGTCGATTGACATGGCCTATTGAATTCGCCTGCCGCAGAGGCCTGAAGCGTGCGGCGCATGCGGTCGCCTACGGCCAGGCGACGATGGCGCGAGGCGCGGGCAGGATCCGCTGCGGGCTTCATCGCAGGCGTGTCGGCAGGGCGCCGGCGTAGTTCGCGCGCGGGCGGATCAGTCCGCCGGCCTCCTGCTGTTCCAGTGCGTGCGCCAGCCAGCCGGCCATGCGGCCGGCGGCAAACAGCGACAGCCCCGCGCCCGCGTCCTGGTCGTGCAGCAGGGCGATCGCGGCCAGCGCCAGGTCCAGGCTGGGCGCGCGTCCGCCGCTGGCGGCGACGGCGTCGACGAGTCGCCGGATGCGGCTCATGCCGGGCAGCCGCGGTCGCGCGTCCACCAGCATCTCCAGCAGCAGGGCGGCGCGCGGATCGCCGTCCGGATACAGTGGGTGGCCAAAGCCGGGCAGGTCGTCGCCGCGACGCAGGCGTTCGCGGATGTCGTCCTCGGGATGGCGCGCGCGCAGGGCCTGTCGGAGCAGGGCGTGCGCACGTGCGGTGGCGCCACCGTGCTGGGGCCCGGACAGCGCGGCCAGCCCGGCACAGGCGGCCGCGTGCAGGCTGGCGCCGGTGGAGGCGGCCACGCGCGTGGCGAAGGCCGAGGCGTTCAACTCGTGGTCGGCACACAGCACCAGCGCGCTGCGCAGCAGGTCGGGGACATGTGGATGGCGGGTGCGCCAGCCGGCGGCGAGCTGCTGGTGGATGGGCTGCCGTCCTGGACGGGCGGCGGCGAGCAGGGCGGCGGTCTCGCGCAGCAGCCTGGCTGCGCCCTCCCGGCGTTGCTGCGGATGGATGCTGTGGGCGTCGGGCGCGGCCAGCGCCAGCAGCGGCAAGGCCGCCGCGGTGCGTTCCAGTGGCGGCAGCCCGCGATGGCGCAGCAGGCCCTGCACCGGCGGCGGCCAGTCAGGCGGTGGCGATGCGGCAAAGGGATCGTGATCCCCGCAGGCCCACAGCAGGCGGGCGACTTCTTCCAGCGTGGCGCCGCCGCGGGCCAGTTCGACGGCGGACTGGCCGCGGTAGTAATGCCCGTGCGGGCGGATCAGCGAGATCTGCGTCTCCAGCACCGGCAGGCCCCAGGTCAGGCTGTGCGCGGCGCCCTGCGCGGCGCCGCGGCCGGCCCGGCGCCGTTCGATCAGGCGTTCGATGTCGTCGGCCCGGTATTCGCGGCTGCGGCCATCGGCGCCGGGGCGCGAGTCGAGCTTGCCGCGGCTGACGTAGGCATACAGGGAAGCGAGGCTTATCCCCAGCCGGGCGGCGGCGTCGCGGGCGGGCAGGTAGGTGTCGGGCATGGGCAATA
This sequence comes from Rhodanobacter sp., assembly GCA_027450005.1. GTDB lineage: Bacteria > Pseudomonadota > Gammaproteobacteria > Xanthomonadales > Rhodanobacteraceae > Rhodanobacter_A. Next base: position 3,090 of record DAIDKO010000042.1, read on the forward strand.
TATTGATCGTCTTGATCAAGATTGATCAACATGTTCGTGCGGGGCAAAGTAGCGCCCCTCCCAGACGGAGCCGCTTTGCGATGTCCACGATCGAGCAGGTAGTCGACGCCTTCGAGCGCCAGGCGACGTATTGCGGGGAGCATGGTTCGCCTTTCACGGCACGCCTGCTGCGGGTTGCCTTGCGTGCACTGCAGCGTGGCGAGCCGGCACTGCAGGTTATTGCGGCATGGCCGGGCGATCCCGTGGCGGATGCCCTGCCGCTGCGGCTGGCGGGCGCGTTGCATGCGCTGGTATTGGACGGGCGCGCCGAGGCGCTTGCGAGGCACGATCCGGAGGCGGGCGGCGCAGGCGACGAGGTGGCCCTGCGGGATGCCATGGTCGCTGCCTTGCGGACGCATCCCGAGGTGGTGTCGGATTATCTGGCCCGGCCGCCGCAGACCAACGAGGTCGGTCGCTCCGCCGTGCTGCTCGGTGGATTCACGACGATCGCGGCGCATGCGGGACTGCCGCTGCGGCTGCTGGAGCTGGGCGCCAGCGCGGGGTTGAACCTGAACTGGGATCGCTACGGCTATCGGCTGGGCGACACGCACGGTGGCGACCCGGCCAGCCCGCTGCAGCTGGCGCCGTCGTGGCATGGCGCAGCGCCGCCGGTGGCCGAGGTACGGGTGGACTCGCGCATGGGATGCGACCTGGCTCCGGTCGATATATCCGTGGTGTCGCAGCGCCTGCGCCTGCGCTCATACGTCTGGGCCGACCAGCAGAGCCGCATGGCGCAGCTCGATGCGGCTCTCGCGGTGGCCGCCCGCCAGCGGCCGCAGGTGACGCGGGCCATGGCCGACGACTGGCTCGAACGCCAGCTCGCGACACCCGTCGCCGGTGTCGCCACGGTCGTCTACCACTCGATCTTCTGGAGTTACCTGCCTGCCGCGGCGAAAGCGCGCATCGCCGCCGCCATCGAACGTGCGGCGCAAGCGGCGGACGCAGCGGCGCCGCTGGCCTGGTTGCGTTTCGAGTTCGACGATCCGTCGCAACGCCCCAGCCTGCGCTTGAGCCTGTGGCCCGGACCCGTCGAATGGCACCTGGCCGACGCGCAGGCGCATGGCCAGGAGGTCTTTTGGCATGGCGGCGCGGCAGCTACGACGGCGCTTCGTGCGCCGCGACATGGCCGGGTCGGCGCATCGCCTACAATGTGAGGTTTCGGAGAGTCACCATGTCCCCACTCGATTCCGCCGGCGCACGCTTCCGCGCCGCTCTTGCCGAAGAACAGCCGCTGCAGGTGATCGGCGCGATCACTGCCTACGCCGGCCTGATGGCCAAGCGCGTCGGCTACAAGGCGCTCTATCTGTCCGGTGGCGGCGTGGCCGCCAATTCGCTGGGCATGCCGGACCTCGGCATCAGCACGATGGAAGACGTGCTGATCGACGCGCGCCGCATCGTCGACGCCACCGGGCTGCCGCTGCTGGTCGACATCGATACCGGCTGGGGCGGGGCATTCAACATCGCGCGCACGATCCGCTCGTTCGAGCGTGTCGGCGTGGCGGCGGTGCACATGGAGGACCAGGTCGGGCAGAAGCGCTGTGGCCATCGTCCTGGCAAGGAAGTGGTGCCGAAGGAGGAGATGGTCGACCGCGTGAAGGCGGCGGTGGACGCGCGCACCGACCCGGGCTTCGTGATCATGGCGCGTACCGACGCGGCGGCGGTGGAAGGCATCGACGCGGCGATCGAGCGCGCGGTGGCCTACGTCGAGGCCGGCGCCGACATGATCTTCCCCGAGGCGATGAAGACGCTGGACGATTACCGCCGGTTCAAGGCGGCGGTGAAGGTGCCGATCCTGGCCAACCTCACCGAGTTCGGCTCCACGCCGTTCTTCACTACCGACGAGCTGCGTTCGGCCAATGTGGACATCGCGCTGTACTGTTGCGGCGCCTATCGCGCCATGAACAAGGCCGCGCTGAATTTCTACGAGACGGTGCGCCGCGAGGGCACCCAGAAGAACATCATCGACACCCTGCAGACGCGCGCCGAGCTGTACGACTTCCTCGGCTACCACGCCTACGAGGACAAGCTCGACGCGCTGTTCGCGAAGAAGGGCTGAGTCGCCGACGCATCCGCATTCCGCCGCCCGCCAGTCCCGTACGCCGGGCGGCACCCGCAAGCATTGAGGAGAAACATCCGATGAGCGAGCAAGTCCTTCCCAAGGCCAAGAAATCGGTGGCGCTGTCCGGCGTGGCCGCCGGCAACACCGCACTGTGCACGGTCGGCCGCAGCGGCAACGACCTGCACTACCGCGGCTACGACATCCATGACCTGGCGGCCAAGGGCTGCTTCGAGGAAGTGGCGCACCTGCTGGTCTACGGCGTACTGCCGAACTGGACCGAGCTGCAGAACTACAAGGCCCGACTGAAGCGCCTGCGCGGCCTGCCGGCGCCGGTGAAGGCCGCGCTGGAGTTGCTGCCGGCGGCGACCCACCCGATGGACGTGCTGCGTACCGGCTGCTCGGTGCTGGGCACGGTGCTGCCGGAGAAGGACGACCACAACGTCACCGGTGCGCGCGACATCGCCGACCGTCTGATGGCCAGCTTCGGCTCGATGCTGCTGTACTGGTACCACTTCAGCCACAACGGCAAGCGCGTCGAGACCGAGACGGACGACGACTCGATCGCCGCGCATTTCCTGCACGTGCTGCACGGCAAGGCGCCCAGCGAACTGCACGCCACTGCGCTGGACAAGTCGCTGATCCTGTACGCCGAGCACGAATTCAATGCCTCCACCTTCACCGCGCGCGTGATCGCCGGCACCGGTTCGGACATGTACTCGTCGATCACCGGCGCGATCGGCGCGCTGCGCGGCCCGAAGCACGGTGGCGCGAACGAGGTGGCGATGGAGATCATTGCGCGCTACCGCAACGCGAACGAGGCCGAGGCGGACATCCGTGCCCGCGTGGAGCGCAAGGAGATCGTGATCGGCTTCGGCCATCCCGTGTACACGGTATCCGATCCGCGCAACGTGATCATCAAGGAGATCTCACGCAGGCTCTGCACCGACGGCGGCAACCCTGTGCTGTTCGACGTCTCCGAGCGCATCGAGCGGGTGATGGGCGAGATCAAGAAGATGTTCCCCAACCTCGACTGGTACTCGGCCAGCGTCTACCACATGATGGGCGTGCCCACCGCGATGTTCACGCCGCTGTTCGTGATCGCCCGCACCTCGGGCTGGAGCGCGCACGTGATCGAGCAGCGCCAGGACGGCAAGATCATACGCCCCAGCGCCAACTACACCGGGCCGGAAGACCAGGCCTACGTGCCGATCGACAAGCGCTGACCGGACCAGGGCGCCCGCCGCGAAGGCGGGCGCTGCGCCCAATGAAGATCGCCCTGGCCAGCAGTTTCCTCGCATCGCCGACCGCGCCGTGGTCGGCGCAGGATGTCTACAGCCACTGGGGCGTTAACCTGACGGTGGTGGCGCTGACCATTGTCGCGGTGGCGGTCTGCGTGATCCTGCATTACGAGGTGCTGTCCGCGCTCTCGCGCAGGCTGGGGCGGCTGGAGCGCGCTGCCGGCGGTCACATGCGCCGGCGCGTGCTGTACGGCATTTTCGGTGTGCTCTCGGTGCACGTGGTGGAGATCTGGGTGTTCGGCGTGGCGTTCTTCCTGTTCCAACGGCTGGGGCCTTTGTATGGCCAGGTGCACGGCATTGCGCCGGATTCGCTGGTCGATCACGTGTATTTTTCCGCCGTTACCTTCACTACCGTTGGTTTCGGCGATGTGATCCCGTCCGGGCCCGTCCGTTTCCTCGCAGGCACCGAAGCGCTGTGCGGCTTCGTGCTGATCACCTGGTCGGCTTCGTTCACCTACCTGGAAATGCACCGCTTCTGGCGGCGCGACTGAGTCAGCCGTGCGCTTTCCGCGACCACCTTCGCCGAACCAGCCAGCCGCCGCCGCAGGCGGCCAGCACCAGCAGTGCATCGAGCGCATACGCGGCCCACAGACGCGACCCGAACCAGCCGGCGACCAGCCGGTCGTTGGCGGTCCTGCGGACCGAGGTCCGGGCGATGGCGCCCGCGCCCAGGTAAATGATCGCCGGGAAGCACGTGACCAGCCGGAGGATCAGCTTGCTGCCCCACACCACCAGGGGCACGCTTATCAGCAGGCCGAGCGCGAGCAGCGGCAGGTTGCCGTGCGAGGCGCCGGCTATGGCAAGGACGTTGTCCACGCCCATCAACGCATCGGCTACGACGATGGTGCGCAGGGCAGACCAGAAGCCGTGAGCGGCCGAGACCTCGTGCACACCATCCTCGTGCTTCAGAAGCTTCCATGCGATGGGCAGCAACAGCATGCCGCCGAGCAGCATCAACGCCGGCAGTTCCAACAGCCAGATCACCATGGCGCTGAGTGCTATGCGCACCGCCACGGCGCCGAGCGTGCCCCACAGCACCGCGCGCTTCTGCAGCGCCTTGGGCAGGTTGCGCGCGGCCAGCGCGATCATGATGGCGTTGTCGCCGGCCAGCACCAGGTCCAGCAGCACGATGGTCAGCAGGCCGGAGAGGAATTCGGTGGGTGCCATGTCTCCGTCTCTGCGCGTAGGACAGATGCAGCGACGTCGGGCACGCGCGGCCCGCCATTACCGCAAAAGTCTCGTCCCCGGCAGTGCCGCTGCAACGACCGGGACGGTGTTGCGCCCGTGATGACGACCGCTGCAAGGACGCCCGGTGCAGTGGCGTCCCGAACTACTCCCTCTTGGGATCAGTATCGGGCCACGGTCGATGCGCCCTGCGTGCCAGTCAAGTCGAAGTCTCCAAGCAAGGGGACGTCACTCGCTAAAATATCGAACCAAAGTATCAGTCGCGCGTTCAATCCAAGGGTTCCTGATGTCCATCAACACTGCCTACCGACGACCCCTTCCCGGCACCTCGCTGGATTACTTCGATGCGCGTGCCGCCGTGGAGGCGATCCAGCCCGGTGCCTATGACGCGTTGCCCTATACCTCGCGCGTGCTGGCCGAGAACCTGGTGCGCCGCTGTGATCCGGCGATCCTCGCCGAGTCGCTCAGGCAGATCATCGAACGCAAGCGCGAGCGCGATTTCCCGTGGTTCCCCGCGCGCGTGGTGTGCCACGACATCCTCGGCCAGACCGCCCTGGTCGACCTGGCCGGCCTACGCGACGCGATCGCCGAGCGCGGCGGCGACCCGGCCAAGGTGAATCCGGTAGTGCCGGTGCAGTTGATCGTCGACCACTCGCTGGCGGTGGAGTGCGGCGGTTTCGATCCAGAGGCCTTCACCAAGAACCGCGCGATCGAGGACCGCCGCAACGAAGACCGCTTCCACTTCATCGAGTGGACCAAGCGAGCCTTCGAGAACGTTGACGTGATCCCGCCGGGCAACGGCATCATGCACCAGATCAACCTGGAGAAGATGTCGCCGGTGGTGGGCGTGCAGGACGGCGTGGCCTATCCGGATACCTGCGTGGGCACCGACAGCCACACGCCCCACGTCGACGCGCTGGGTGTGATCGCTGTCGGTGTTGGAGGGCTGGAGGCCGAGAGCGTGATGCTCGGCCGCGCCTCGTGGATGCGCTTGCCGGACATCATCGGCGTCGAGCTCACCGGCAAGCGCCAGAGCGGCATCACCGCCACCGACATCGTGCTGGCACTGACCGAATTCCTGCGCAAGGAGAAGGTGATCGGCGCCTACCTGGAATTCCGTGGCGAGGGCGCGGCCAGCCTCACCCTGGGCGATCGCGCCACCATCTCCAACATGGCGCCGGAATACGGCGCCACCGCGGCGATGTTCTTCATCGACGAGCAGACCCTGGACTACCTGCGCCTGACCGGCCGCAGCGACGAGCAGGTGAAGCTGGTGGAGACCTACGCCAAGGCCGCCGGCCTCTGGGCCGACTCGCTGGCCCATGCGCAGTACGAGCGAACGCTGACCTTCGACCTGTCCTCGGTGGTGCGCAACATGGCCGGCCCGTCCAACCCGCACAAGCGGCTGCCGACGTCCGACCTCGCGGCGCGCGGCATCGCCGGCACGTGGGAAGAAGCGCCCGGGCAGATGCCGGACGGCGCGGTGATCATTGCCGCCATCACCAGTTGCACCAACACCAGCAACCCGCGCAACGTGATCGCCGCCGCACTGCTGGCGCGCAACGCCAACGCGCGGGGGCTCACCCGCAAGCCCTGGGTGAAGAGTTCTCTGGCACCTGGCTCCAAGGCGGTGCAGCTGTACCTGGAGGAAGCGAAGCTGCTGCCGGAGCTGGAGAGGCTCGGCTTCGGCATCGTCGCCTTCGCCTGCACCACCTGCAACGGCATGTCCGGCGCGCTCGATCCGGCGATCCAGCAGGAGATCATCGAGCGCGACCTGTATGCCACCGCGGTGCTGTCCGGCAACCGCAACTTCGACGGCCGCATCCATCCTTACGCCAAGCAGGCGTTCCTCGCCTCGCCGCCGCTGGTCGTGGCCTATGCCATCGCCGGCACGATCCGCTTCGACATCGAGCGCGATGCGCTGGGCCATGACGCCGACGGCCGGCCGGTGACGCTGAAGGACATCTGGCCATCCGACGAGGAAATCGACGCGATTGTCTCGACCAGCGTGAAGCCCGCGCAGTTCCGCGCCGTCTACGAGCCGATGTTCGCCCGCACCGGCCGCGGCGGCACCCGCGCCGCGCCGCTGTACGACTGGCGCCCGCAGAGCACCTACATCCGCCGCCCGCCGTACTGGGACGGTGCGCTGGCCGGCGCGCGTGGCTTGACCGGGATGCGCCCGCTGGCGGTGCTCGGTGACAACATCACCACCGACCACCTGTCGCCGTCCAACGCGATCCTGCGGACCAGCGCGGCGGGCGAGTACCTGGCGAAGATGGGCCTGCCGGAAGAGGACTTCAATTCGTACGCGACCCACCGCGGCGACCACCTCACCGCGCAGCGCGCCACCTTCGCAAACCCCACGCTCATCAACGAGATGGCCGTGGTCGATGGCGAGTTGAAGAAAGGTTCGCTGGCACGCGTCGAACCGGAAGGCAAGGTGATGCGCATGTGGGAAGCGATCGAGACCTACATGCAGCGCAAGCAGCCGCTCATCGTCATCGCCGGCGCCGACTACGGCCAGGGCTCGTCGCGCGACTGGGCCGCCAAGGGCGTGCGGCTGGCCGGCGTGGAGGCGATCGCGGCCGAAGGCTTCGAGCGCATCCATCGCACCAACCTGATCGGCATGGGCGTGCTGCCGCTGGAGTTCAAGCCCGGTACCAACCGCAAGACGCTGGGCATCGACGGCAGCGAGACCTTCGACGTGGTGGGCAAACGTACGCCGCGGGCGGACCTCACGCTGGTGATCCACCGCAGGAACGGCGAGCGCGTCGAGGTGCCGGTGGCCTGTCGCCTGGACACCGCCGAGGAAGTGTCGATCTACGAGGCGGGCGGCGTGCTGCAGCGTTTCGCGCAGGACTTTATCGAGGCGTCGCAGGCGGCATGAGCCGGGTCGCGCAACCGCGTTTGTTTCTCATGGTCATGCCGCCGCCGGCACGGGTGGGTGACATCTGTGCTCTGCTGGAGCGGTTCGGTCTGGATAAACGCCTGGGAAGCGCCCTGTTTGCACCGGCGAGCCTGCATCAGTCGTTTTCCGAGCGCATCTTTTTGCCGACCAATGAAGACTGTAAGGCGTTGCTGCGGGTCGGTGTAGCCGTTTCCGCGGCCCCGTGCACGCTGCATTTCAACCGCATCGAGGGGCCGGCCGGCGTGCCGGGCCGGATTCATTGGACGATGCGTGCACGTTGCGTCCAGAAGGCGTTTACTGCCTTGCTGCAAGAAATTCAGCGTCGCCTCGTGCAAGCAGGATTTGGTCACATCGCCACCGGTGTGACACCGCACATGACCCTAATCTACTGCGCACGCGCGCCGCTGGACACGATCGTGCTCGATCCACCGGTCGCCTGGACCATCGACGAGCTGTGTCTCGCCATCGGCTGCGGCCATCTGTTCCGTTACGACATCGTCGGCCGCTGGCCATTACTGTGTGAAATCGATCCCCCGCCACGCAGCCCGGCTTGTTTTGAGGCGGCCGCGGGCACTTCCGGAGATTCCCATGTCGCATGCTGCACAGATCCGCATCCCCGCCACCTACCTGCGTGGTGGCACCAGCAAGGGCGTGTTCTTCCGCCT
>DAIDKO010000043.1 GCA_027450005.1 Rhodanobacter sp.
GCGCTCCCATCGGCGCAGTGTCTGCGCCGAGACGCCAAGCGCTTCAGCGGCTTCATGGATCGGGACGAGCTTTCGAGACATGCTCAAATTGTATATGATCGCGCAACTATGCGCACGTACCCATTGAGCAGTTAGAAACCCATTCCGGGCTGCGGTTCCCTATTCCTCGGTACTGCCGGAGATGACCTGGAACTCCGACAGGCCGCCCGGCGCCAGGTCCTTCATCAGGTCGACGAAATTCATGCCGACCAGCCGCTGGGCGCGGCGCAGGATGTGCGGTACCGGGCTGGAGGGTTCGCGGCGCGCGTAGTAGTCGCAGATTTCGTCCAGCTTCTTGATGACGTCCTGCGGCGATTCGATGCGGCCGCTGGGGCCGTTGGCGGGAGCGCCGCCGCTGGTCGTGCGGCCGTCGCCGTCTGTCTCGCCGCCACCCGCGGCCTCGCTTTCGGCGGCGGGAGCGCGCTTGGCGACCTCGGCGTCGAGGAATTTCTTCAACTCGTAGATTTCGCTCAAGAGCGGCTTAAGGTCCGGCCCGGCGGTGCCGATACGGTCGTTGAACGCGGCATCGATCGCGCGCGCGTGCTCCATCGAGGCGGTCGTCGCGCTGGCGGCGGCCATCAGCTGTTCCTCGCCGCCATCCAGGCAGCACGCTTCGATGTCGGTCATGCTGGGTAGTGCGGATTCGTCCTCCACCGATACTTTCAGCGTGCCGTTGGCAATACGCAGGTCACGCAGTGAGAACCGGCCCAGCCGCGGCGACTGCACGAATGGGGTGGAGCGGAAGTAGCCGAGCAGCCCCTGCATGTCGACCAGCGGCATCACGGCGTTCACGCGGGCGGTGGGATCGTTGTCGTCTTCGGCATCCAGTTGCGGATGCACGGTGTCCCAGAGGTTTTCCAGCAGGCCACGGATCAGCGCCAGACCGTCAGCCCAGCCAGCCAGGCCGTGCATGCGTGTCCATGCCGCAGTGAGGTGCACGGCCACGCGTAGGTCGCGGCTGCGACCGAGCAGGCTTTCGCCCAGGCTGTCCACCTTGTCCCAGTCGGGTTCCTCGGCAGTCTTCACGCTATCGCCGATCGCGCGTTCGGCCTTGGGCGTGGCGGTGCGCTCGAGGTTCTGGAATTCCGGGTCGTATTCCAGGTCGGGGCCGCTCGGCGCCGCGTCGTCCAGTGGCGAGAGCAGCGATTCCAAGTCGCGATTGGCCATCGGTATTCCCCCTGAGTCCGAGCTCTGGATGGTACATCAGGCATAGCGCATGCGGGCTGCTGCAGGCGTCCGGTAAAGGGGGCGTATGGATGTTTTGTATGCGCTGGCCGCGCTCACACCGCCTACGCGAAGCCGTGGCGTCATTCGCCAGATCAGGGCCATGCTGTTCCATCCTCGGCGCTGTGTCCGCGCGGTTATTGCGCATGGTTGCGGTCCGGACAGGGAAGGCCCACCATCATCGTGCCACGCAGGTGCTTGCGCCGGCGCATCCACCATTGACTATCCGGCAACGCGGTTGTCGGTTCAGTCCTCGCCGCAGGAGAAGTCGCGTTGCGCCACAGCATTCCTGCGCGGCTCCTGTTCGGCATTGCAGTGGCCTCGGCAGGCTTTGCTGCTGGGCGCGGCGGGGCGCATGCGTCGGGTATTGCGCCGGCCCGGGTCGCGCCGCACCGCTATGCCATTGTCGTGGAGGCCCCGTCAGGCTGGCCCTGCCTTTACGATGTCCAAGAGCGATTCCTGGCTATACCGGGCGTCGATGCCGTGAACATTGACACCCGCACGATGACGATAACGGTGACTATGCGGCCTGGCGCCAGCCTCGAGCTCGCGGGTGCCGCGAACGCGGTCGGGGAGCTCGGCTTGGTCATGCGCGAATTCCACCTCTTGACCCAGGGATCACGCCCTTGACGACCACGCTGATTTGCCGCGGGTCGGGGGAAGGTGTCAAAGCGAAGGGCCGGCATTCTGCCGGCCCTTCGCTTCCACCACGGCGTCCCTGCGATGTCGCTTAGAACCGCCAAGACAGGCCGGCGTTGAGATAGTCGTTTCGTAGGTGACCGCCCAGCGTGCCGTGATAGCCCACGTCGAGCTGGATGGCCTTGCTGAAGACCATGTGGAAGCCCGCCTCAGCGTTCAGCCAGGTCCCCGGCAGTTTGTTCGCGCGAACCTGGAAACGGGACGCCGGGGCGTCGATGAAGGCGACCTGCGTCGTCGGCTGGCGGTCGCCCCATGTGGCGCTCTCGGTCAAGTCAAAGTAGGGCTCGAAGAGCGCCTTGCCCGCCTTGAAGGACGTACCCAGCCGCATGCCCAAGTTACCGAGGTAGCTTGTCTGGTCGATGCCTTGGTACTGCAGGGAGAGGGCTCCGCCACCGGACTCGGTATAGCCGTCCTGCGAGGACTTGACACCCAGGACCGATGCGTGGGGCTGGACGGACCATTGCTGAGCGATGCGGAAGCTGAACCCCGTCTCAAGTTGCATGGCCAGAGCGGACACGCCAGGCTTGCCGTTCGCGGCCTGAGGGGTACCCATGATCACGGTCCGATCGGCGCTGCTCCATCCATTGGTGTAGCTCAGCGAGCCGCCGATGAACCACGGGCCGCGAAGATAGCTGGCGTAGGCCGCGAGCATGTCGTACTGCGAGTGCACGCTGGACGACAGCGCTGACGTGCTGGTGGTGACATCGCTATGCCCCAGTGCAACACCGACCTTGGCCTGTGCGCCAATAGCAGCTTCGCCGCCGACGGCGATGCCGTTGCCGCTGAACGTATTGTTCTGGAATTCGCCGCGCAGCCGCGAGTTGAGGTCGGTCGTCTGCGCCCAGAACCGATGATCGCCGACATTCTGGCCAAGGGCGCGGCAATCGGTGGCACCGAGCTGTCCATCGAGGCAACCCGGCACATCCATCATTTGCTGGCCGATCGTCGCAAGGAATCCGTCGTCAACCAGCGTGACCGAGTGCGCTGAAGCGATGCTGCTCTCGCCCGAAAGCGCCTCCAGGTTGAGCGGCAGGTTGCCGCTGGCGGCCGTATTGAGCTGCGTCAACAGGCTGCCGGATGCGGTGTACTGCAGGCTGTTCAACGCCTGGCCCACCGCGTACTGGTTGCTGTTGCTGGCTCCCGCCGTCCAGTTGAGTGGGTTGAGTATCTCGAGCGAAACGCTGTTGAGGTAGTCGATGCGCGCCAGTTGCCCTTGCAGGACCGACGCGGGCACCGGCGTAGTGCCGTTGGAGGTCGGCTGCAACGAGGAGACGTTAATCCAGGCGGTTGGGCCGGTGGCATTCGAGGCGTTGCTGAATTGTCCTGTCAGGCTGCCGGCGCTGAGCAGGTTGAAACTGCGGTAGAAGGACGTGCCTGCCGGAGCCGTGGGGTTAAGCAGCAACTTCATGCCGGCAATGTTGGCGTTGCCCTTGACCGTCAAGTGTGTGTTTGCGCCGTCATTCGTATTGTAGGAGAACAGCAAGGCGCCTCCCTGGTTGCTCAGGCTGCCCACGGTCAGCGTGGTGCCGCTGGTGCTGCCGGGGGCTACCAGACCACCGTGAACATCGAGCGTTCCCGACGCCGAGCCGCTGCCCATCAGCATGGTCGACGGCGATGCCAACACGACGCCGTTGAGCACCGAGCCATTGAGCACCGTGGTGCCGTCGGTGAGGGTGGTGCCGCCGGTATAGCTGGCCGTGCCGGTCAGGGTGAGCGTGCCGGTGCCGTATTTGATCAGCGGGCGATTGCCCGTTAGCAGGGATGGATCGGGGTTGGAGTCGTTGTTGGCCAGGCCAAACTGCAGGACCGTCGCGCTGGCGTAATTGCTGGTGACGTCGTAGAGCATCCATGCACCCCGGCCATAGGTACCGATCGCCAATGCGTCCAGGCTCGGCTGGTAGTCGATCACCGTGATCTGCGCATTGGGCAGGCCATTGCCAAGGCGGCGCCAGTCGGAGAGGTTGCCGTTGGCGTCGCTCTCGGCCGATACCAGCGGGTTGCCCGCGTTGGCGGCCGAGTTCATGCCGCCGATCAGCAGGGCGTTGACACCGTTGCTGTTGATGAAGCCGAGCGCATCGGGACGGATGAAATTGACCGGCAGGTTGGCGGTCAGGTCCGTGCCGGTAGCGCCACCGTCGACCGTCCCCCACAGGAAACCATCGCCGTTCGCGCCGGGCGAGGCAGCAAAGAAGCGGTTCTGGCTCCGCGGATCGAACAGCACCGCGTTGGGGGCGTGCATGGCCACCGGATAGGAGAACACCGGCTGCAGGTTGATGCTGCTGATCGACGTACCGGTACTGACGAACAGACGGGCGTAGTTGCCGCTCTGCGGATCCTGGTAGAGATAGGTGCCGGCCAGCAGCGCGTAGGTGTTGTCCTGGGTACCGAAGTCGAGGGCGGAGACGAAGCCGGTGGCTCCGGCGAAGTACGACGGCAGGATCTGGTAGCAGCCCTGCGTGCAGGCAGTGTCGCCGGCGACGTACGGGGTCGGCGCCGTGTTGAAGTTATCCTGCGACACCAGCACGCCCGGCGTGACGCCGGTGGCCATCAGGCTCTTGTCGATGTGGTTGAGGACGAACGGATTGACGAAGTTGATCGTGTTGTTGTCGAGCTCGACGGTGGTGCTCCCGGTGTAGGGGTTGGCCACGGTGGCGAACACCCCGGTGCTGTCCGGTGCGAAGTAGAGGTCCGTACTGACCGGGTAGTTGTCAATCAGCTGACCGTTGGCATCGGTCCAGGGCACGGTGTTGACGTAGTTGCCTTGCGCATCGGTCTTGTAGCGGGTCAGTCCGCCCAGATACTGGCTGGCGACATAGGTATAGCTGTACCCGGGCGTGCTCTGGCCGTTGACCAGCGCCAGGGTGCCGTCGCCGCCGCCGATCTGCCGGTAGATCGACGCGTTGGCCGGGGTTTGCCGCGCGGCGCCGTTGTCCTGAGCCGCGACCGCGATCTGCCCATTGTTGGGGTCCAGCCCGAGGCTGTAGATCTCCAGCGCTTGCCGGCCGTTGTTTAGGCCGCGCCAGACGCCGTTGTTGCTCGTGGGATTGGTGCGGGTGTAGAGGCCGCCGTCGGTGCTCATCAGGAGGTTGCCTTGGCCGTCGAAGGCGAAGGCGCGTGCATCCGGATGCACCGTGGAGTGGTCGCTGGTGTAGTTGTCGGTTAGCGGTGCGTAGGTAATGGTGCCATCAGCATTGACCGCCACGCGGATCGCCGAGACGCCCTCAAACGTGCTGCCGGTGGCCTGGTCGTAGCGGCCGTCGCCAGCAATGTAGACCACGTTGGGATGGTTGGGATCGATGGCCACCAGCGAGTTGGTCATCGCCTGGCCGCCCTGGTTGATCGCCAGGCCGGGGATGTTTTCGCCGTACCGCTTGAGCTGGTAGGCGGCGGCACGCGACGTGACCGCGCCCGTCTGGTTGGAGACCGTATTGGCGGCCAGCGAGGGGCTCAGGTCCACCCACGTCTTGCCACCGTTTTGCGATAGGAAGGCGTTGTTGAGCTGACCAAGCGCCATGTTGACCACGCCGACCACGACGGAGCCGTTCGGGCCAGCCGCCACGCGCAGCATGGTCGGCGTATTTGCGTTGATCGCACCATTGGCGTTCGCGGCACTGAAGATCGGCGTCCAGGTCTTGCCGCCATCAGCGCTGGTGTAGACCGCGGTATTGCTGGTGCCCGACACGCCGACGTAGAAGCGATTCGGATCTTGCGGATCACCGACGAGGGCGGAGGTGGGGCCGGGCGGCAGGCCCGAACCGGCCGCCTGGTCGACCCGGACGAACGTTTTGCCGCCATCGGTACTCCGGTACAGGCCGCTGTTCGGGCCATTGGGCTTCTCGCCTTCCTCCTCGAAGCCGGCAGCCATGATGATGTTCCCCCGCGCCACGACGTTGAGCATGCTCACGTCCGGCAGGGTGCTCTGGCCAATGGTGCTCCAGCTCTTTCCGCCATCGGTGGAGTAGAGGAGTCCCTGGTTGGTGAGGCCGCCACGATCGAAATGCGTTCCGGTCGCGCCGTTGGTGGTGCTACCGATGCTGGCGACCAACGTCATGCCGGTGGGATCGGACAAGTCGAAGCTGATCTGCGACACCGCGAGGGATGCCTGGCTGTCCGTGGTGGCCACCCAGGTCTGGCCGCCGTCCGTACTCCGGAAGATGCCTCCGCTCGGGGAGCTGACCAGCATGATCTGCGGGTTGAACGGGTCCACCGCGATGGACTGCACGGCGCCCGACTGGGTCGCGAAATACGGCGGGACGTTGGTGGGCTGGCCAGCCTTGGGTGCGTCGGCACCGTTCATCAGGAAGTAGGGGCCCGATTCCGTGCCCGGCCCGGCCGGCACGAAGGTTTGCGCATGCCCCACCGATGGCGCAATGAGTGCCGCGGCGATCATTGCGGCCAACAGTTTCGGTGTGGCCGGTCGGCCGATGGAG